>NZ_JBFUGX010000253.1:0-5721 GCF_056402675.1 Polaromonas sp. P3_C2
GCGGCAGGGCGCCGCGGTCGGCCACGAGTTGTGCGCGGCCCAGGTCGGCGCTGCTCAGCCGGTGGGGATTGCCGTGCACAGGCCGGCCGCGCTCGAAGTCCTCGCGGCTGACAGCCGTCACCGCTGCAGGCTGGCGCTGGTAGCGGTAAATATTGGTCACGTTGACGGTGTTGTTGACCACGATGTTGTGGTTCACCTGCGTGACGTAGCGCGGGCTCACGCGGTAGGCGGGGCGAAAGGCTTCGCCGGGTGCCAGCGGGAACCAGCCCACACCGGGCCGCGGTGCGCCGCCGATGGAAATGTTCCAGTTCACACCGCCGCTGCTGCCGCCCACAAAAGCGACGAGGGCGGGCGCATAGACAGGGCGCGGTGCCAGCCGGCCCGGCACCCAGGCCCAGCGCGGGCCGATTTGTGCCCAGCGGCCATAGTGAAACGGTGCAAACCCCCAGGGCGCGTCGTCCACCCAGGTCCAGCCCCAGGGCGAGACCCAGGCCCAGTGGCCGACGCGGTAGGGCGCCCAGTTGGCGGGCACGGCGCGCGGTATCCAGACGGCACCGTAGGCCGGGTCCTGACTCCAGTTACCGTAGCTGTCGAGCTGCTGGTAGCCCACGGTTTCGCGCGGTATGTAACGCGCCGAAACCGACTGGTCTTCACGCCGGTCGCGGTTAGCGGCCCACAGGTCAAAACTGTCCTGCTGTGCGGCGCCCGGTCCTGCCGGGGTGAGCTGCGTGCCGCTGAAGTTGGCCTGCTGGCGGCTTTGCAGCGTGACGGGGGCGACGCCGTCGCCATAAATCACGCCGCTGCCCGACTGGGCCACCACGCGCGTCGTGTTGCTGGCAGGGTCGACGTCCAGCCGGTAGTCACCGGGCTGCGACACCACAAACGCGAGGTTGGGCGTATCCACTTCCAGGCGCTGGCCTTCGTAGAGGGCCCGCACGCGCAGCTTGAGCGTGCCTTGGGCGAGGCGCAGCTGGGTGGTGTTGTCGTCCAGTGCCTGGAAATCCAGGCTGGTCTGGCTGTTCATGCGCAGCGCGGTCGAGCCCACGTACAGTTCCGAGCGGGCGCCGGGGCCCGTCCACAGCCTGTCGCCGGCTGTCAGCGGCCGGTTCAGCATGGCGGGTGTCCAGGCCGGGGCTTCTGCCGGGTTGTTGCTGTCGCCCGGTGCGAAGCTTACGGCGCCTTCGGCCAGGTTAAGTCTGGCGACCCGGCCGGGTGGGTCCAGCTGGGCGCCCTGAGGCGCAGGTTCCTGCGCCCAGGCAACGGGCTGCAGCAATGCCAGCAGGACTGCAAAGGCCAGCAGCACGAAGTACCCGTAAAGGTGCGAAGGCCGGAAGGCCGTGTGGTCGGTATGGGACGAATTTGTGTCGCCGGTGTCGATTGCTGTCATGTTGAACGCTCTCTTCCTGTCTTGCGGGACATGGATGGACTGGAAGGCGGGCTGACACGTAACGGTCGTGATCGCATCGTGATCGCCAGCCTGATGAGGAGACCTTACCCAGTACAACGTGCGTGACGATGGATGGAGTGCTAACAGGCAGTAAAGATTGCGAAACAGAAGGCAGGAATGAAACGGGATGTAATGTCCGCAGCGGCTGATCTTTCTGTTGATGACATTTTTATTAGAGAAAAATGCCTGCAAGTCAATGCAGACGAGCGCGAGCAGCTATCAAAAAAGGAGCGACTGGGTTGCGGCGAAAAAATGGCGCGTGCAATATGAGACGATTGCCCCATGCAAGATTTCTGGCCTTCCAGTGGCTTTTCCCGGCTCCAGCGCAACGCACGCGGCTGGCTCGCCCTTTCCGACGACTATCTGCGGCTCTTCCTCGCGCGGCCCGAACTCGCGCCGGTGGCGGAGTCATGCGATGCCGAACGTGCCTTGCACGCCGCACTGGTGGCCGCGCCGTCCCGGCCGGTCTCGCCTGCCGAATTGACGGCCCTGCAAGATGCGGATGCGCGTGACAACTACAAGCTGTTTTTGCGCTTTCGCGATGGCTTGCTCGCCGCCGGCACGCTGGAGGCGTATTACCTGAGCCTGTTCCCGCGGGACGGAACGGGCCGCATCGACATACCGCCGTTGTTCATCGACCTGGTTGCCCAGGCCGTTGTCCACAATGTGCTGCAGGGTTCCACCGACGCATATGAAGTGCGCGCCGCTGAAATGCTGTTTCGCCCGCAGCGCATCAGTACACAGGACGGCCAGGTGCTAAGCGGCGACCAGGAGGTGATCGACATGTTCAATGAGACCGGCGGTGTGGGCGACTTCGGCCGCTTCCTTGCGGAGGCCAAGGCGCCGGTGCCTGTTGTGGAGCTGCAGGTGCTCAATGACGACAACGCTTTCACGTATTGGCAGCAGCCGGGCCGCCACCGTTTTTTGCTGGACCTGACGCATGAAGTCAGCAACGACCTGAGCCACGGCCTGGTCTTCACCATGGTGCGTGCCCGCTCAGGTCTCAAGGCGCTGGCAAGTGTGTTGCAGAAGTGGGTGAAGCATTTTCTGGGCGTTGAAGTCACCATCCGGCCCGTGCAGAAAGTGGACGATGAAGCCTGGCGCTGGCATGTAGGGCTGGACCTGGACTCCACAGCCTTGCTCAATGACCTGTATGAGGGAAGGGACGTTGCGCCCGACCGGCTGCAGCGCCTGGTCAGCCTGTTCCGGCTGGAGTTTGTGGACACGCGGGAAATGCGCGGCGACGTGGCTGGCAAGCCGGTGTACCTGGGGTTGATGATGAACGCCGACGGGGTGGTAAAGCTCAAGCCGCAAAACCTGCTGGTGAACCTGCCGCTGCTGCCTGCAGCTTCCTAGGGGTGTGCGCGGATCAAGCCGGATCGTTTCAGTCGCTGCCCTCCACTTCCACCACCAGCACGCGGGCCTCGCCCACCGGCGAGGCCACATGCTCGGTGCCCACGCTCGCGAAAAAGATGTCACCGGTTTCCAGCATCACGGAGCATTGTCCGCAGTTGTCGCGGTAGCGCATTTCCACACGGCCATCGAGCACCGCAAACACTTCTTCGCCTTCGTTGATATGCCATTTGTAGGGTTTGTCGGTCCAGTGCAGTCGGGTGGTGATGCCCTGCATATTGGCTACTGTCAGCGCGCCCCAGGCGCGTGCTGCGGTGAAATCCTTGCTTCGGATGATCTTCATGTCGGTCTCCATCAGGTGCATTGAAAGCTTCGCCATGCTACGTCGCGGGGCCGACGGAACCATGAATTCTTCGGCGCCCATTGATTCTGTATCCGCATCACTGAAATGCGCCRTTCAGGACTGCGCGGCGCTAAGATGGTTTGCATGAAAAGCGTATTGCTGCCCTGCGGCGAAGCCGTTCCCGCCCTGGGCATGGGAACCTGGAATATGGGCGATGCGCCGGCGCGGCGCGCCGACGAACTCGCGACCCTGCAGCTCGGCCTGGACCTGGGCTGTACGCTGGTCGATACCGCGGAAATGTATGGCGAGGGGCTGGCCGAAGAGCTTGTTGGCGAGGCGCTGCAGGGACGGCGTGATGAGGCCTTTATCGTGAGCAAGGTGTATCCGCACAATGCCTCGAAGGCGGGCACGGTGGCCGCCTGCGAGCGCAGCCTGCGGCGGCTGCGCACTGACCGTATCGATCTTTATCTGTTGCACTGGCGGGGTTCGGTTCCGCTGGCCGAAACCATGCAGGCTTTGATGGCGCTGCAAAAGGCCGGCAAGATCCGTCACTACGGCGTGAGCAACCTTGACCTCTCCGACATGCAGGAGCTGTGGCAAGTGCCCGGCGGTCAGGGCGTGCAAATCAACCAGCTGCTGTACAACCTCACGCGCCGCGGCATTGAGTGGGACTTGCTGCCATGGCTGCATGAACGCAAGGTACCGGTCATGGCCTATTCACCGATCGAGCAGGCGCGGCTGCTGCGCCATGCGGGCCTGACCCGCTTCGCCGCGCGCCACGGCATGCAACCCGCCCAGGCGGCACTGGCCTGGGTGCTGGCGCAGGGCGGCGTCATCGCGATTCCCAAAACCAGCCATCCGGAACGGCTGCGCGAGAACGCCGCGGCAGCGCAGATCCGGCTCAGCGATGAACAACTGGCTGAACTGGATGTGTTGTTCAAGCCGCCTTCCCGCGCCACCTCGCTGGAGATGATCTAGACCTTTCCAGGGGTCAACGCATCAGCCACATCCCTACTGCCAGCAAGGCCGCCTGGACGGCCATGGCGATGTAGAGCGGCTTGCGGGAAGGCGTGGCGGCATCCTGAAGCGTCTGGCTAATACGCTGCGCGAGCAGAGTGCGCAACACGGGGTCAGGCGAACCTGGTGCTGGCGCAGGTGCGGCCTCGGCGGCGCGGGCCTGCTGCCATTGCGCCAATACATCAGCCAGCGGCAGGCGGTTCACCACGAAATTGATCATGCCGCGCACGGCGCGTCCCTGGCCCAGCACGGGCGCCAATTGCTGACCGATGGCATCGGCCGACAGCATCTCTGACACCCGTTCGAGTGCACCCTTGGTTCGCGGCATGGCCTCGATGCGTGCGGCAATCGCGTCCGTCAAGCGCTGCGACATGGCCTCTCCATGACCCGTCACGACTTGCTGTATGGCCCGGCTGCGGCCACGCGCCACGCCCAGCATCAGGTAAATCGGAACAAAGGCCAGCAGCAGCATGCTGACCAGCAAGGGCGGTGAAAACAGCAAGGCGAGGATGGCGCCGGCGCCGCCGGCGTGCGCTGCGGCAGGCATGCCAGGGCCGGACAGCCGGCTCAGGTAGAAGAAGAACACGCCACCGCCCAGCAGGAAAGCCAGCAAACCACCCATGGCGACGGAACTGGCAAACGCCATGCCGGCTTTGGCGCCGGTGCGCACCATGGATGGCGCGGCAGAAGAGTTTGATGACATGCAAGGCCCCCCTATTTTTTAAAGGGCTGATCATAAGCGGCGCTTGCGGGGGCGCTGGTGGTGCATGGCAGACGCTGCAGCCCGTCCGCGCCATCGCCGATCGAGACGCCGGACCCCGCGGATCACGGCCGGGCCGCGCGGCACCGCCATGTTGTATAGACAGGCCGCCGAATAAAATCTGAGGTCAAACCGGCTGCAAGCGGGTGCGTCTTTTCCATTCGCCTTATGCTTGCCAAGCCCCATAAGGAGACCTTTCCCCATGCTTCGCAAGTTTTTGTCGTTCATCGCTCTCGCGCTCATGCTCTGTGCCGCGCAGGCCCAAACATACCCGGCCAAGCCGATACGCCTGATCGTTCCGTTTCCGCCCGGCGGCGGCACCGACATCCTGTCGCGCCTGGTGGCCACCAAATTGACGGAGGTCAGCAAGTGGACCGTGGTGCCCGATAACCGCGGCGGCGCCGGCGGCACCATCGGCATTGCCGAAGCCGTACGCGCAGCGCCTACGGGCTATGACATGGTCATGGGCCAGAAGGACAACCTGGTTGTTGCCCCCTGGCTCTACAAGAACCTCAGCTACGACCCGACCAAAGACCTGGTGGCGGTGGCCCATGTGGCTTACACGCCGGTGGTGATCGTCACGGGCGTGCAGTCGCGCTTCAAGACGCTGGCCGACGTGGTGGCGGCAGCCAAAGCAGCGCCCGACTCCATCACCTACGGCTCGCCCGGCAATGGCACGACCATCCACCTGGCCGGCGAGATCTTCAACAGCGCCGCCAACATCAAGCTGCGCCACGTGCCCTACAAGGGTTCCAACCCGGCCATGATGGACGTGCTGGCCGGCAACGTGGACCTCATGGT
>NZ_JBFUGX010000254.1:0-5717 GCF_056402675.1 Polaromonas sp. P3_C2
GCCAGGTACAGCGGCACCGGCGGGCCCGGCACGTTGGAGATGGCCAGGTTGGCCACCATGGGCAGGCGGCTGGCGATACCGCTTTTGCCGTAGGCGTTCAGCGCCATCTTGGCTGYGCCGCCCACCAGCCACGGTGCCAGCAGCGAAGGGTAGTCGGTCGGCAGCAGGCCCTTCAGGCTTTGCATCGACGTTTTCACCTTGGCGGTCGATGCCATGATGGCGTTAATGCGCTTGAGCGGGTGGGCCAGCTGCGTGCCCAGTTCCACCAGGCTCATGCTCACCTGGTTGCCCAGGTTGCTGGCGTCGGTGGCGCCGGCTTCGCGCAGCGACACCGGCATGGCCGCCACCAGCGATTTTTTCGGCAGACTGTGGTGCTGCGTGAGGTAGCTGCGCAGTGCGGTCGAGCAGATCCACAAGACCACGTCGTTGAATGAGCCGCCCACCGCCTTGCCCATGGCCTTGCATTCGGCCAGCGGCAGGGTGGCCGTCACAAAGACGCGATCCGTGGTGATGCCGGTATTAAAGGGCGTTTGTGGCGCCAGCTTCATCGGCATCTTGGGCTTGATGCCGGTGGCCGAACTGGTGGTGGATTGTTTTGCCAGCGTGCTGCCAAAGGTGCTGGCCGCAGACGGCAGCGCCTTGGCCAGTTTGGCCAGCTGGCCCAGCGAACTCGAAAACACCGAGCCGATCATCTTGCCCAGCTTCAGGTCAGCCTCGGTTTTGCGGCGGCGGGCAGGGTCGGGCGGCGGCACCTCGCGCGGCACCGGGCTGAAATCGAGCAGGGCATTGGCCAGCATCACGCCGCCCTTGCCGTCCAGCGCCGCATGGTGAATCTTCGAGAAAAATCCGGCCACCACCTTGCCGCCCTGCGATGCGGGCAGCTGGATGCGGTCAAAAATATAAAACTCCCAGAGCGGGAAATTGCGGTCGATGACCTCGCTGTGCAGTTGCGCGCACAGCTTGTGTACCTCGGCCAGCGTCATGGGCGCCGTACCTTTTTTGGCAGAGTCCGCGCGGCGGATGTGAAAGTCGATATCCACCGAGTCAGCGTCGACCCACAGCGGGTGGCCCAGATCCAGCGGCATGAACACCAGCTTGCGGCTGAACACCGGCGCCAGGTGCATGCGTCTGGCGATGTGCGCTTTGACCGCCTTGTGAAAACTGCCCTTGAAGCCCTCCGGCAGTTCGCACAGGTTGAGCGAGCCCACATGCATGGGCATCTCGGGGGTTTCAAGGTAAAGAAAGGTTGCGTCGAGTCCGGTCAGGGATTTCATTGTTGTTGTCTCCGTGAGGGAGACATTAACCGAGCGGGACGGGTTGCGGCACTAGGGTTTGCCGTAGCGGCAGCTGTCACGCCAGGCTCAGCGCGCGGCCGTGATTGCGTTCAAGCTTCGCAGTCGCCCAGCATTCCTTGCTCATCGTCGTTGAGTCCGGCGACAGGCGTCGCCTTGGCCAGCACCATCCATACGCCCAGCGGTAGTTGCTGGCGCGTACGCCGCGGTGCGGCCCTCGCAACGGCCAGGCGCGTGTTCTCCAGCACCATCACACCGCACTCCAGCGGCACCTCGCTGGCATCGCCAATCGGCCGGCCTTTGGCGTCGCAACCGAGCACATACCAGCACTCCCCGCCCAGGTCGAGGTAGGCGGCGCGTTTTTCGGGGCGGCGCAGGTCGCCCAGCAGGTCGGAGCGGTGCACCTTGATCTCGTGCACGATCGGCTCGACATATTCCTGCACCGTGGTGTTGCGGATGGAAAACACGTCGGGCCGGGCGATGCACCAGCGGGCCTTGCCACCTTCTTCTTCGGGCGGCAGCTGGGCGCGCAGGCCCAGGCCGCGCCAGGTGATGCGGCCGGCCCGCACCATTTCGCAGGCCACCTGCTCGACCAGTGCCTCATGCTTTGAAAGCGCCGAGCGGTTGCGCACGAGCACGGTGGCCAGATAGGCCACGCCGGCATCGGTCACGCGCAGGGTTTCGTGGCCTGCAGGGCCGGCCACGCGCTGCAGCATGCCGGTGGCCAGCAGTTCGATTTCCAGCAGGTCCTGGCAGGGCCAGCCGGCGGAGCGGTAGACCTCACGCAGGCGCCGGGCGTGGGGGCGGCCCAGCGGAGGCGCAGGGTCGGCGGTCTGTGTAGCGGTCGCGATAGTGTTCATGGGGACATGGCGGCCTGGGCCGGGGGCAGGGTGGCTGCAAGCCTTGAAACCGTTCGGAAACAGGTCTGGAAGACAGAGCTTAAAACAAAGCTGGGTTTAAGGAAAACAGGCCACTGGCGCAATGCTGACGGGCGCGGGCAGCTATCAATACGATAGCGATTCCGCGCCGGCCGCACCGCGAAGCAGGCCGCCCGCCGGGCAAACGGCTTGAGGGGTCAAAGCGGGAGGATCTCGAATCGTGCGTTGTCCAGGTTGTCTCCCAGCGGCCGCATCGCCGCCAGAATCGCGTCGGTCTCGGCGTGTTGCCAGAGCGCAATGACCTGTTCTTCTGCCTCCGAGGCGTTCTCCAGCGGCAGGCCTTCGTGCAGCGTTTGCGTCAGCATGTAGGCCTGCAGCGAGGGCAGTACATATTCGGGGCCACCCAACGCGAATTCAAGCGCCATGCGAAAACGCAGTTCGGCCGCTGCGCGCTCGTCGGCGGTCAGGGTTGGGCATTCGACGAGGTTGACGGTGTACGTACGTTCGTTGGCGCGGTTGTTGTTGCTCATGGAAATTCCTTTGAACGGGCTTTATAGCAAATAACGCTTGCCCGTGTGATGACAGGTATGACGGGGGTTGCAGGTAAGGGGTGGGAGCGCGGCCAGTTCATGTTTTGCACAGAACATTTATGGAAAAAGTCCATGAAGCCCAATATGGACAAGCGCAAGCAGTTATGAAAAACGTAGCGCCTGCGGCCGCCGAAAGCCAGCACTCAAGCCGAAGTGCCCGGCGCAGCTTGCCTGAAAGGGCTGCGGCGTTCCAGGTCTTCCATGTAGTTGTCGATGCCGGCGCCTTCGCGCTCCAGGAAGCGCTCGACCGCGTCGGCGAACGAGGGGTGCGCCAGCCAGTGGGCGCTGGTGGTTTTGACGGGCAGCAGGGCGCGGGCCATTTTGTGCTCCCCTTGAGCGCCGCCTTCAAAGCGTTGGTAGCCGTGTTCGATGCACCATTGCAGCGGCTGGTAGTAGCAGGCCTCAAAGTGCAGGCAGTCAACACGGGCGAGGGCGCCCCAGTAGCGGCCGTACGCAACCAGGGACTGGTTTTCGGCACTTTCGTCGCCGTGATCCCTTTCAGTACGGGCGCTGACGGCGATCAGGCTTGTCGCGATGGGCCGCCGCTGGCCGTCGGCGTTGTGCTCCGCCACAAACAGCAGCCAGTTCTCCGGCATGGTSTCCTGCATACGATGGAAGAAGTCGCGGCTGAGGTAGGGAGCGTTGCCGTGTTCGTAATAGGTGCGCTCGTAGCAGCGGTAGAAAAAGTCCCAGTCGGCGTTGCTGATGTCTTTGCCCAGCGACCAGCGGAAAGTGATGTTTGCCTCGGCGACCTTGCGGCGCTCCTGGCGGATCTTTTTGCGTTTTTCCTGGCTGAGCGACGCCAGGAAGTCGTCGAAGTCGCGGTAGCCTGCTGGTGGTCCTGTCCAGTGGAACTGCACCGAATGACGCAGCATGAGGCCCGCCTCTTCGCAGGCCGCCACGTCTTCATCGGCGGTAAACAGCAGGTGCAAGGACGAGAGATCCTCTTGCGTGCACCAAGCCACCAGCGCCTTTACCAGCAGGGCACGTTCGACCGGCGTGCGGGCCAGCAGGCGGGCGCCGGGTACGGGGGTGAAGGGCACGGCGACCAGTGCCTTGGGATAGTACTCAAGCCCATGCTGCTGGTAGGCATTCGCCCAGGCGTGGTCGAACACGTATTCGCCGTAGGAATGCTCCTTGAGGTAAAGCGGAGAGGCGCCTGCAAGCACCTTGCCCTGCCAAAGGGTGACAA
Source organism: Polaromonas sp. P3_C2 (assembly GCF_056402675.1). Taxonomy (NCBI): domain Bacteria; kingdom Pseudomonadati; phylum Pseudomonadota; class Betaproteobacteria; order Burkholderiales; family Comamonadaceae; genus Polaromonas; species Polaromonas sp. P3_C2. The sequence goes on from NZ_JBFUGX010000254.1 coordinate 3,953, forward strand.
AGCGCGGCGTCCAGCCGGTTTCGGGCGTGKCGCTGCCGCTTTCGTGCAGTGCGGCCAGGTATTCGTGGCGCATGAAAGGGTTCGCGGGCTCGCCCGGGCTTTGCGCCGCCAGCAGGGCGTTCCACTCGGCCGCATTCACCTCCAGCGGTGAATTCAGCACGCGAATGACATAATCGTTTGAGTTCTTTTTCACGTGTTTTCGGGGTTCTACTTCAACATGCCACTCAAAATCTGCGTTGCCCAATTGAACTATTGCGTCGGCGATATGCCGGGTAATGCGCAAAAGATCATCGACGCTGCCCGCACGGCCTATGAGGGCGGCGCCCGGCTGCTGCTGACGCCTGAGCTGGCCATTTGCGGCTATGCGGCAGAAGACCTGTTCTTGCGCCCATCGTTCATCCAGGCCTGTGATGATGCCGTGAATCTGGTGGCCCGCGAGCTGGCCGGGTTAAAAGGCCTGACAGTGGTGGTGGGCACGCCCACCCACGGCGACAACGGCAAGGGGCTGCGCACCAAAAGCGTGGAAGTGCAGCAGCGCCACAACGCGGCCAGGGTGCTGCGCGAGGGCCGCGTCGTCGACACCTATGCCAAGCGCGAACTGCCGAATTACCAGGTGTTTGACGAACGCCGCTATTTCACGCCGGGGCAGGGCACTTGCGTGTTCCAGGCCGGGGAGGGCGATGACGCCGTCAGCGTCGGGCTGCTGATCTGCGAAGACGCCTGGTTTGAAGAGCCGGCACGCCTGGCCAGGGAAGCGGGGGCCGAACTGCTGGCGGTCATCAACGCGTCGCCGTTTCATGTCGGCAAAGGCGGCGAACGCGAGCAGATGATGCAGGTCCGGGCCCAGGCTACCGGGTTGCCGCTGATTTATGCGCACCTGGTGGGTGGGCAGGACGAAATCGTATTTGAGGGCGCGTCTTTTGCCTTGCAGGCCGATGGCGCGCTGGCCGGAAGGGCTGAAAGCTTCAAGGAAAATCTGTTTGTAATTCAGGCAGGACGAGCGCAAGCAGCTATTAAATTAATAGCAAGTACGGTGCCTGAACGCAGCCATGAGGCGGACCTGTGGGACGCGCTGGTGCTGGGCGTGCGCGACTACCTCGGTAAAAACGGCTTTCCGGGTGCCATTCTGGGGCTTTCGGGCGGCATTGATTCGGCACTGGTATTGGCGATCGCGGTGGATGCGCTGGGCGCCGACAAGGTGCGCGCGGTGATGATGCCTTCGCCCTATACGGCAGACATCTCCTGGATCGATGCGCGCGAGATGGCCGAGCGCGTGAAGGTGCGTTACGACGAGATTTCCATCGTGCCGGAGTTCGAGGCCTTCAAGGCTTCGCTGGCCGGTGAGTTCAAGGGCCTGAAGGAAGATACGACCGAGGAAAACATCCAGGCGCGTATCCGCGGCGTGTTTTTGATGGCGCTGTCGAACAAGTTCGGCTCCATCGTGCTGACCACCGGCAACAAGAGTGAAATGGCTACCGGCTATTGCACGCTCTACGGCGACATGGCCGGCGGCTTTGCGGTCATCAAGGACCTGCTGAAGACCACGGTGTTTCGCCTGGCGCGCTGGCGCAACGAAAACGACCCGTACGGCACGGGCAGCAACCCGATTCCCGAGCGCATCATCACGCGGCCGCCCAGCGCCGAGTTGCGGCCCGACCAGACCGACCAGGACAGCCTGCCGCCCTACGAGGTGCTGGATGCCATCCTGGAGCGCTACATGGAGAACGACCAGGGCGTGGATGCCATCGCCGCTGCCGGGTTTGAC
>NZ_JBFUGX010000255.1:0-5714 GCF_056402675.1 Polaromonas sp. P3_C2
CACGTGGGGCGGTCTGCTTCTGCTGCGGCCGTTGGTGCGCAAGTGGCTCGGTCCGCAGCCAGACGCCAATGACTTTGTCAGCTATTTTCTTTCGGCCTATGGGGTGTTCTACGGGCTGATGCTGGGTCTGATCGCGGTTGCCACCTACCAGAACTTCGCGGATGCGGAAAAAGCCGTGGGCAAGGAGGCAACCGCCATTGCGGCGCTGTACCGCGATCTGTCGAACTATCCGGAGCCAGCGCGCGCCACGCTGGAAGGCGGGATGAGGGACTACGTACGCTTTCTGATCGACGAAGCCTGGGCTGAACAACGGCAAGGAAGGCTGCATCCTGGTGGAACCACGCGCGTTTCAGACATTCACCGCCAACTGCTGTCATTTGCGCCCGCCAGCCGGACACAGGAAATCCTGCATGCCGAAACACTGCGGCAATTCAACAGCTTTCTGGAGGCCCGGTATGCGCGCCTGCAGATCGTCAGCACCTCCCTCTCGGGTGTGCTGTGGTGGGTGGTATGTCTGGGTGCAGCGCTGAACTTTTCGCTGCTGTGGCTGTTTTCCATGGACCGGCTGGCGCTACACCTTGTGCTGTCGGGCATCCTGGCGACTTTTGTCGGCTTGATGCTGTTTTTCATCGCCGCGATGGACAACCCCTTCCGCGGCGAAGAGAGCGTTTCGCCGGAAGCCTTGAAGCTGATTCAGGAGCGGCTGATGCCGTCCCCGCGCTAGCGCCGCGCCGGCGCAGATCAATGCAGCTGCCGTGTGCCACCTCCGCGGCCATGGCAACCCTCAGATCGACCAGTTGATCTGCCCAAACAGGCGCATGAGTCTGGCCTGCCGCGTCATGCTGAATTGCCCGACCCAACCAATCCGGCCCAGCAGGTGTGATCGAAAATCGGCAAGCCCGTCCTTGTTTTGCGAGGCTGGCCCATGCAGCACGCTTTGATGCAAACACGCTTTCAGCCGGTCGAAATCATCACGCGGAACATTTGGTCGCACATTGACCACGACTCCGGTCACGCGCTGCCGCTGATGCCGGGGCAGGCAACGCGTCTTGTCCGGATGCAGGGTAAAACCTTCGTCGCGAACGATCTCTGCAACCCAGGCGTGCAAGGCGCGAAACTGCCGTCGCAGCGACTCGGGGCCTGAAAATACCAGGTCATCGGCATAGCGCGTATAGCTCGCGCCGAACACCCAGGCCAAGCCTTCAAGCCGCAAATCGAGATTGAAAGCACAGAGGTTGGCCAGCGCCGGGGAGGTGGGCGCGCCCTGCGGCAAATGCGCGGAACCAAGGCGCTTGGCCCCTATCCAGTCAAGCCCGCCATCGTCGCGCAGACGCTCGATCACCATCCCCGCCGTGCGGTGTGTGCAGAGCGCGGTGAGACTTCGCGCCACGCCTTCGGGGTAACCCAGCGTGCGCCAGACTGCATTGATCTGGGCCGCCCCTACGCTGCCAAAGAAATCCTGCAAGTCAAAACGGATGACCACGGCTTGCCCGACGTGAGCTGCCGCATGGGTTTTGACTGAGCGGCCGACGGTAAAGCCGTGCGCGGCTTCATGCACCGGCACCTGACTGAGCAGCGTATGCAGGATGTGACGTTGCACACGCTTGAGTTCTGCCTTGGGCGTCTCCAGCAAACGCAGGCCACCTGTCTGCTTGGGCTGCAGGCTGTAGCGATAGTGTTCAACAACTGCCGGCGTCGCCGGAGCCAGCCAGCGCAGTTGCTCGCGGGAGAGCTGGAGCCAGCGCGCCAGATCGGCATCCGTAGGGATGTCGGGCAAGACACAAGCTTCCAGCCCCAACGGCCGGGGGCGCATCACCGCCGGTCGCAGGATTAACCGGCGAATTCGCGGTGGCCTTTCCGGCTCGGGGTCATCCCGGTCATCGCTTGGCTGCGAGGCTTGCGGCTCACTGGAGTCATTGGGCTCTCCGTCTTCGTCGTCGTCCTCCTCCCCAAAGGCCAGATCAAAAGCATGCGATGCCTCCAGCCGCCGCGCCAGCGAAGTGACGTCAAATTTTTGCCAGGTGATGGTCGAAAGCAAGGTCAGCGGTTCCAGTAACTCCCGAAGCCACGCGGGTCGCTGCCCGAGGGCTGCTGCGGCCCTTGCCTGAAGGGCGCCCAAGGCAGTGCCGCCCGCCTTGTCCGCGTCGGCGAGCAGTGCGCGAGCCAGGCCGCGTGCAATCAAATGTCGGAAGCTGGCTTCGCGCATGGAATTGGGTTGACGCCGGCATCCCAACCAGCAGGTCATGCGTGAGCTGGGTGCGCAGAATGCGCAGTCCGCTCACGCGCCGAAATCGCAAAGTACAAAAAAACCATGGGGGTACCCCATGGCGCGGACAGGCAGCAACGAATCGCGTCCCGCTCGCAACACTTGGAATGCTGGCGTCGTCGAAATTCTAATGGCTTGCCCTCGGCAACGAGCTGTTGTCCCGCGCTGTGAAGGTGCCAAAACAACAGGGAATGCTTTAGATGTACGTCTACGCGGCCCGCACATGTCAAAAAGAATGCCAACCAAGAGAACGCAACGCGCTATCAATTCAATAGCTGCTTGCGCTCACCTGATAAGGGTCAGAGGCATTCTTACCTGCAGATCGGTTATGGGAAGCACTAGCGCATGCAAGGCTCCAGCTAAACGTCGGCCTTGGGTTACGCAAGGCTTTTCCAGGTCGCGTTCAAACTTCAGCAATAAGAAAGCCGCGCAGCCCTTCAGGAATCTGCGCGGCCAGCTACTGATTTCGTAGCGCCTCTGGCAACTTTTCAGCGTTACTTTCGCGTTGGCGGCAAATCGGTGCAACTGCCGTGCGCCACTTCCGCCGCCATGCCGATGCTTTCGCCCAGCGTCGGGTGCGGGTGTATGGTCTTGCCGATATCGACGGCGTCGGCACCCATCTCAATGGCCAGTGCGATCTCGCCGATCATGTCGCCGGCATGCGTGCCGACAATGCCGCCACCCAGGATCCTGCCGTGGCCGTGCGCCTCAGGGCTGTCGTCAAACAGCAGCTTGGTGAAGCCTTCGTCGCGGCCATTGGCGATGGCGCGTCCGGAAGCCGTCCAGGGGAACAGGCCCTTCTTGACCTTGATACCTTCGGCCTTGGCCTGGTCTTCCGTGAGGCCGACCCATGCGACTTCGGGGTCGGTGTAAGCCACGCTGGGGATCACGCGGGCGTTGAAGGCTGCACTGGCCAGTTCCTTGTTGCCTTGCAGTTCACCGGCAATGACTTCGGCAGCCACGTGTGCTTCGTGCACGGCCTTGTGCGCCAGCATGGGCTGGCCCACGATGTCACCGATGGCGAAGATGTGCGGCACGTTGGTACGCATCTGGATATCGACCGGAATGAAGCCGCGGTCGGAGACCGTGATTCCGGCTTTTTCGGCAGCCAGTTTCTTGCCATTGGGTGTCCGGCCCACAGCTTGCAACACCAGGTCATAGGTCTGCGGGGCCGGGGCGCTGCCGCCTGCCTCCGCGGACTCAAATGTGACTTCGATGCCTGCCTTGGTGGCCTTGGCGCCCACGGTTTTGGTTTTGAGCATGATGTTGTCAAAACGCGGTGCATTCATCTTTTGCCAGACCTTGACGAGGTCGCGGTCGGCGCCCTGCATCAGGCCATCCATCATTTCGACCACATCGAGGCGTGCGCCCAGCGTGGAATACACGGTGCCCATTTCGAGGCCGATGATACCGCCGCCCAGGATCAGCATGCGCTTGGGCACCTCTTTAAGCGCCAGCGCCCCGGTGCTGTCCACCACGCGTGGATCGTTTGGCATGAAAGGCAGGCGTACAGCTTGCGAACCAGCTGCGATGATGCAGTTCTTGAATGCGATGGTCTGGCTCTTGCCGGTTTTTTCCTGGCCTTCGGCACCGCTGGTTTCTTCAACCTGCAGGTGATTGGCGCCAACGAACTGGCCCAAACCGCGCACGACGGTGACCTTGCGCATCTTGGCCATGGCCGTCAGCCCACCGGTGAGCTTGCCGACGACCTTTTCTTTATGGGTACGCAATTTATTGATGTCGAGCTTGGGCTCTCCAAAACTCACGCCGAGGGCGTCGAAATGCTTGACCTCGTCCATCACGGCGGCCACATGCAACAAGGCCTTGGAGGGAATGCAGCCGACATTCAGGCAGACGCCGCCCAACGTGGCGTAGCGCTCTACCAGCACAACCTTCAGGCCCAGATCGGCGGCACGGAAGGCGGCGGAGTAGCCGCCAGGGCCGGCGCCCAGCACCAGAACGTCGCAGTCCAGGTCGGCCGAGCCGGTGAAACTGGCCGCAACCGGAGCTGGTGCTGCGGCAGGACTTGCTACAGTTTTAGGAGCTGCTTGCGCAGGTGCTGCGGGCGCTGCAGCCTGCTTTTGTGCCGCATCTGTGGCGGGCGCAGCGGCGGCACCGGTGCTTTCCAGCGTCAGCACGACGGAGCCTTGCTTGACCTTGTCGCCCACCTTGACCTTGATGTCCTTGACCACGCCGGCCGACGAAGACGGGATTTCCATCGAGGCCTTGTCGCTTTCAACGGTGATCAGGCTCTGCTCGGCCTTGATGGTGTCGCCGGGCTTGACCAGCACTTCAATGACGGACACTTCGTCGAAGTCGCCGATGTCCGGTACCTTGATGTCGATCACAGGAGATGCACTCATTTGGAGGCTTTCAATTTAAGGGTGAATATGTCGACGGGTCCGGCGGAGTTCTTGTCGAACTCGCAACCCGCATTCAGGCCGGCCATGGCCACTTCGCGTGCGGTCTTGGCCTTGTCCCACGCGGCATGCATGGCGCCGAGCGCAAAGCTGCGGCCTGAGCCGATGCCCCAGAATTCCTTGAATTCAAAAACTTCACGGTAGCTGTAAAGACCGTAAATGCCGCTGGCATTGGCGATCACCACGGTGAACTGGCTGGACTCGTAGGGATCGTTGTCGTCTTCCTTGGTCTGCAGGAAAAACGTTTCCTTCAGCATGGGGTGCAGCTTGACGAAGGTGTCGAACACCTCGTCGCGCGAGCCCAGCTTGAGCTGCTCTTTGGGCAAGGCCGCCATGGCCTTGCGCAGCACCGGAAAATGCGCCACCGTGCCGGCCATGCCCACATAGCTCATGCCCGCGGGCGTGTCGACCTTGAATATCTTGCTGTTGGCTTCAAACCGGTGGCCCAGGCTGGTGTCGCCGAAGGTCACCAGCGTGTCGGCCGCAATGGCGACCTGCCCCGCCTTTTTGACGACTACAAGTGTTGTCATGGTTCCGCCCCGTTTAGAGGAGGACGCGGCGGAAGTCGGCGAGGATTTGGCCCAGGTAAGCGTTAAAGCGCGCAGCGCCTGCGCCGTCGATCACCCGGTGATCCCAAGCCAAAGACATCGGCAGCATCAGGCGCGGCTGGAAGGCCTTGCCGTCCCACACCGGCTCCATCTGGCTCTTGGACACGCCGAGGATGGCGACTTCCGGCGCGTTAATGATGGGCGTGAAGTAACGCCCGCCAATGCCGCCCAGTGAAGAGATGGTGAAGCTGGCGCCCTGCATTTCGGCTGGCGTCAATTTACCGTCACGCGCCTTCTTGGCCAGCTCGCCCATTTCCTGGCTGATCTGCAGCACGCCTTTTTTGTCGGCGTCTTTCAGCACGGGAACGACCAGTCCGTTGGGCGTGTCGGCAGCAAAACCGATGTGGTAATACTGCTTGTAGACGATCTGGTCGCCGTCGAGCGAGGCATTGAACTCGGGGTATTTCTTCAGGGCCGCAA
>NZ_JBFUGX010000256.1:0-5703 GCF_056402675.1 Polaromonas sp. P3_C2
ACGCCCACCCGCCGGGAATCGATCAGGCCCGCAGAGGCCGGAGCCTGCAACAGGAAATCCAGCAGTGCCGACAGTTGCAGCGCTCTTCCAATCAGCACCCGATCGGTGCCGACCCCGCTGCTGTCGCGAAAATTGTCGCCCGGATGCTCGATTGCGGCCACCACGTAGCCATGACGCGCGAGGAATGTCGCTGTATCGTGGTGACTGAACCGGCCGGCACCATTGCCGTGCGAGAGCAGCACCAGAGGATGGCGCACACCCATCGGCGCCGCATCCTTCACGGCAGACACAACGACAGCCCCCATCCTGGTTGTTTCAGACGTAGGTGCTGCCGGATAGAACACCGCCGCCTGCATCGGTTGCTGCGTGACAGGATCGGGAAGCTGAATCAAACGAAAGCCGGCGCCACCGGAAAGTTCAGTGGCGTCCACCACGCCGGCGATCGCCGCCAAAGCAACGAACATGCTGCAAGTTAGCGATTTCAACATCGGGTTCCTTTGAAGCGGAGAAAAGCGCTGTTCACCACGGATCGGCCCGTCCGATGCGCCCGAGGTGCGTCTGGCCAAAACCCGCCGCGTACTTGAGCCCGTAGCCCAGCGCACGGTCAAAGCCGATGTGCGCGCACCAGACCAGGCCGCCGGCCACCAGCACGGGGGTTGCGCCCAGAACGCCCGCCGCCAGCAGGGCTACGGCGCCGAAGTAGGAATGCATGGCGTTATAGGCGGCAGCCCCCACACGCGGCCCGGCCAGGTAGGCCAGGAAAGACAGGTCGGGCAGCAAAAATAACGCTGCAAACCAGCCCCACCCCGCGCCGAACTGGGCGTAGGCCGCAGCCGCCGCAGCCACCACCGCCAGCCCCTCGGCACGCAGCAGCAGGCGTACGCCGCCGTTGGCGCTGCCCGGGGCAGCCACCTTGGTGATGCGGCGCACAGCGGTTGGCGCCGTGCGGCCCACCGGGAAGAGCAGCGCCTCAGCCACGGTAGCCCCAGCGGCGGCCGCGCTCCATGAAGTCGCGCACTTTTTGCTGTTGCTCAGGTTTGAGGTTGTCAAAGAAGTCCGCCGCTGCGGCGATCACTTCCGGGCTGCCGGACTGAATCGCGGCGGTTTTTTCCTCGATCAGCTTTTTGGCGCCGGCCTGGTCCAGCTTGTTGCCGGCAAAGAGGCCGCGAACGGCTTCCCGTGGCTCACTGCTGCCGCGCAGGGCCGCGCGCTGTGCCTGCAGCTTGTCAGCCAGCACGGCGAGTTTTTGCTTTTGCACAGCGTCCAGGTCCAGGCGTGAGCCGATTTTTTCGACCATGCGGGCGCGCGCTTCAGGGGAGCCGGCGTCGCCGTGCCAGCCGTGGCCGCCGTGCGAGCACGCACCCAGGCTGCCGACGATGAGCGCCCCGCCGAAAAGGCCGAGCAGGATTTTTTTAACGCGATGTTTCATGAGGAGCCTCAAAGAAGAAGTGAAGGTTCCTCATGGTGCCCGCGGGAGGCCCGCGGCTGTTTGCAGCGCGGTTGCGGCGTGTTTCGCTTTGTTTCAGCCCTCTCAACGGGTAGATTCGCGAGATTTACAAGCGTTTTCGGGCTCTAGCCCAATCTGAACGTGCGCGAGCAGCTATATTTTTAATAGCATCACACCTGCCCTGCCGGCAGCACCCTTCAGCCTTGCAGCATCGTCGCCGGCTCTTCGCAGGCCAGCACCTGTTCAGCCCAGGGCTGCAGCTTGGCGGCATCGGCGCGCAGGATTTGCTGCTTGACCGCCAGGATCTGCGACGGGTGCATGGAAAAGCTGCGCAGGCCCATGCCCAGCAACAGCCGCGTCATGGTGACGTCGCCGGCCATCTCGCCACAAACGCTGACACCCTTGCCCTGCGCGTTGCATTCGTTGATGGTGTCAGCGATCAGCCGCAACACGGCCGGGTGGCAGGGGTTGTACAGGTGTGACACCGCCTCGTCGGCGCGGTCGATGGCCAGCGTGTACTGGATCAGGTCGTTGGTGCCGATGGACAGGAAATCGAAGTACTTCAGGAAGAGCTTGAGCGTCAGCGCCGCGGCCGGGATTTCGATCATTGCGCCCAGCCGTACCGGCCCGTACGGAACGCCCTTGTTGTCGAGCAATGCGCGCGCACGGTCAATCAGCGCCATGGTCTGGCGGATTTCACTGCCGTGCGCCAGCATGGGCACCAGCAGGTTGACCTTGCCATGGGCGGCCGCACGCAAAATGGCGCGCAGCTGCGTCAAAAACATCGGCGGGTCGGCCAGGCTCCAGCGGATCGCGCGCAGGCCCAGCGCCGGGTTGAGGTGGGTGTCCTGCGCCTTGTGGCGGTCCAGCTGCTTGTCGGAGCCGATATCCACGGTGCGGATGGTGACGGGCAGGCCGTGCATGCCTTCAATCGCCTTGCGGTAGGCCTGGTATTGCTCTTCCTCGTCGGGCAGTTTGCCGCTGCGGCCCATAAATAGGAATTCACTGCGAAACAGCCCGACGCCGACGGCGCCGGCAGCCACCGCGCCCACCGTGTCTTCGGGCATTTCAATATTGGCCAGCAGATCGACTTTCTGCCCGTCGATGGTCAGCGCCGCCGTGTGCTTGAGCCGGTTCAGGCGCTGGCGTTCCAGCTCGCCCTGGCGCTGCTTGAAGCCGTATTCGGCCAGGATGATGGGCGACGGGTCGACGATCAACACCCCGGCCTCGCCGTCGATGATGACCCAGTCGTCCTGCTTGATCAGCTGGCTGGCGCTGCGCGCCCCGACCACCGCCGGGATGTCCATGCTGCGCGCCACGATGGCGGTGTGCGAGGTCTTGCCGCCCACATCGGTGGCAAAGCCGGCAAAGAGGCTCTGCTTGAACTGCAGCATGTCGGCCGGGGAAATATCGTGCGCAATCAGCACCAGCGGCACGTCGGTGGTGTCGTCCAGCAACAGGTCCTGCTGCGACTGCTTGCGGCTGGCGCCCGCCTGGGCCGCGGGCTGCACCGGCGAGGCCACGCCTTTCATGTGGCGCAGGATGCGCTCGACCACCTGCTCGAGGTCGGCCTTGCGTTCGCGCAGGTACTCGTCTTCCATGTCGTCGAACTGGCGCGCGATGATTTCGTACTGCGTAGTCAGCGCCCATTCGGCGTTGTAGTGGCGGTCGGTGATCCAGTGCTTCACGCCGCTGATCAGCTGCTCGTCCTGCAGCAGCATCAGGTGCACATCGAGCAGCGCGGCCAGCTCGTGCGGCGCGTCTTTGGGCAGGTCTTGCTGCAGGCGCGTGATTTCCTCCATCACCGCATTGCGCGACACCCTGACCCGCGTGATCTCGTCCGCCGTCTTGGCGTCGTCCACGAAATAGTGCGCCACGTCGGCACGGCTGGAAGCCACCAGCACGGCGCGGCCGATAGCAATGCCGCGCGAGACCGCCAGGCCGTGGACTGAAAAAGTCATGCAACAACTCCCTCCACGACGGTATCTTCGAGCCAGTCCGAGACGTGGAACCGGCTTTGCCGGGCCACAGGCGGGCGGCCCCCTCGGGGGGCAGGGAGCACACGAAGTGAGCGACCGTGGGGGCTGCACCTTCGGCTTTCCCGGGCCGCAGGCGGGGCGGCCCCCTCGGGGGGCAGCGTATTACACGAAGTGAAAAGCGTGGGGGCCATTCATTCCCCTTCGCCAAACTTGTCGGCGATCAAAGCGAGGATGGCGTCCATCGCGGCCTGCTCGTCGTTGCCGTTGGTCTCGACCTCGACAATGCTGCCCAACCCGGCAGCCAGCATCATCACGCCCATGATGCTTTTGGCGTTGACGCGGCGCTCGCCCTTGCTCATCCAGACCTCGCAGCCAAAGCTGCCRGCGAGTTTGGTGAGCTTGGCGGAGGCGCGGGCATGCAGGCCCAGCTTATTGCTGATGTTCGTGCTGGTCTTGATCATGATTTCGGCGTACCTGATTTTGCGGTGCGGTGATGGCCACCTGCATCACGCCCTGCGTGGCGCCGATCAGCGCGCGCGCTACCAGCGCATCGAGCGACTCGTGGCGGTAAGACACGGTGCGCAGCAGCATGGGCAGGTTGATGCCGGTGATGAGTTTGGAATGAACGCCGTCCACCAGCTTTTGCGCCACGTTGCAGGGCGTGGCGCCGAACACGTCGACCAGCACCAGGGCATGCGAGGTGCCGAGCTGCGTCAGCATGATGCGCGCCTGGGCCAGGGTTTCTTCGGGTGGCATGTTGGGCTGCACGTCCAGCGCGGAAATACCCGCTGCGTTGTCCGGAAACACATGCAACACGCATTGGCGCAGGGCAGAGGCCAAAGGAGCGTGAGCGATGATGAAAATGCCGTTCATTGCGGTGAATTATCAGCTTTCATACTGAGGAAATACCCATATGAGGCGATACAACAACACAAAAACACGGACATCGCCGCCTGAAAGCTCGCCACCCGTGCCAGGCCCATGGCGGCAAACACGTCAATCAGCAAGCCGATTCCCCATTGCACGGTGAACACGCCGGCAAAAATCATCAGGTTATAGGCCGATAGCGCCCGGCCGGCGAGCGAGGCCTTGAACGCCATGCCCACCGCGGGCTGCGCCAGCCCCATGACGCTGCACCCCATGCAAAACAGCGCCCAGCCCAGCCATCCGGTGGAGGTGCCGGCCGCGATATTGACCGCCAGCACGGTGAGGCTGAAGGGCACACCCCAGGTGATCAGACGGGTAGCGCCCCAGCCGTGCCGCGACAGCCAGGGGTTCACCATGCCCCAGCTCCAGAAGGTCACCAGCATGGAAGCATTGATATAAAAGAGGCCGGTGGCGGCCTCCAGCGGCGTATAGCCCGCGACCCTGATCATCCAGGGGCCGGCCCACAAGGTTTGCACAGCCACCAGCCCGCCGTAATTGAAGAAAGCCAGCGGCGTCATCTTGCGGAAGTAGCGGCTGCGCCAGATCGGCGCGTAGCCGGCTTCGGCATCGGTGCTTGAGGGCACGGTGGTCTCTGTGCTTTCGTGCTTCTTGGTCTGTTGCCACGTAGGTACGACCCAGGCGAGCGCGGCCATCGACAACAAAATCATCGCGGCCAGTATCCAGAACAGCGGTCGCCAGCCCGTCAACGGCATCAGCCATTGCACCGGCAGGGTAGACGCCAGCATGCCGAGCGAGCCGGTCATCAGCATCCACGAATTGGCGCGCAGCACAGTGGCGGGTTCATACCAGCGGCGGTAACCCGTGAGCGGCGCCATCAGGCAGGCGCTGACGCCCATGCCCACCAATACGCGCGAGGCCAACAGCCAGGCAAAGCTGGTGCTCAACGAAAAGGCCAGGCAGCCCAGCACCGACAGCGCCAGAAAACACAGGATCACGCGCTTGGGGCCGTGGCGGTCCAGCCAGGTGCCCAGCGGCAGCTGCGTGGCGGCAAAGCCCAGAAAGTAGCCGCCCGCCAGCAGGCCGAGGTCGCGCGCATGCAGCGAAAACTCCTGCGTGAGCACAGGCGCCAGCGTGGCGGTAATGGCCCGTACCAGCGCCGAGCAGAAATACGCGGCGGCAAACGCCAGGAAAACAATGGCGCCGGTTTTTGCGTCCAGCCGGCCCGGATGGGAACTGGCAGCCGGCGCAGCGGTATTCGGGGAGGTCGGCAAGGAAGCTTCTGCGCTGGTCATGAAAGGCAAGCCACTTTATTCAAACTTGAGGCTGGAGAAAAATGTCTCGGCCACCTCGGGCGCGATGCGCGGGGCATACATCACCACCTGGAACACC
>NZ_JBFUGX010000257.1:0-5700 GCF_056402675.1 Polaromonas sp. P3_C2
TCTTGCGGTGCATGCGGCGAAACAGGTTGGTGCGCCAGCCCCACAGCCTGGGCCCCGGGTCAAACACATGCACGCGCACGCCTGCCCGCGTCAGGGTCGAAATGAATTCAGGTGACAGGTCCGGAGAGCCATAGCCGTCAATCGTCAGGTCGATCTGCACGCCGCGCCGCGCCGCCTGGTGCAGGGCCGCGTGCAGCTCTTCACCGACCTTGTCTTCAAACAGGATGAAGGTCTCCACCACCACCTCGCGCCTGGCCGCAGCAATGCACTCAAAGACGCGCGGGAAAAACTCCTCGCCGTTTTCAAGCAGCTGAAACTGGTTGCCGCTTACCCAACGACTCATGTTCAGAGCTCGATTTCTGCCGCGAGAGGCGCGTGATCTGACAAATGCGACCAAGGCCGCAGCGGCAGCACCACCGGCGCGTGGCCGATGGCGTTGCGCACATAGATGCGGTCCAGCCGCAGCAGGGGCAGGCGTGCGGGAAAGGTGCGCGCCGCCTTGCCGTTGGCCTGCACAAACACCTCATGCAGCTCGGCGCCTTTTTCCAGCCGGGCATGGGCGCGGTGCCGCCAGTCGTTGAAGTCCCCGGCCACCACGACGGGCGCATGCGGCGGAATGTTGTTGCGCACCAGTTCGCACAGCATGTCCATTTGCTGCTCGCGGTGCGCTTCCATGAGGCCCAGGTGCACGCAGACGGCGTGCACGTTCACGCTGCGGCCGGGTATCTGCAGTTCGCAATGCAGCAGCCCGCGGCGCTCGGGCCCGCTGATGGACACGTCGAGGTTTTCAAAACGCACGATGGGGAACTTGGACAACACGGCATTGCCGTGGTGCCCGTTGGTGTAGACCGCGTTGCGGCCGTAGGCGAACTGCGGCCAGATGGTGTCGGCCAGGAATTCGTAGTGCGGGGTTTCAGGGTAGTTGTCGAACTTGTCCTGGTGCTTGACGTGGTTGCCCGTCACTTCCTGCAGGAACACCACGTCCGCCCCGACGCCGCGAACGGCTTCGCGCAGCTCGGGCAGGATGAATTTGCGGTTGAAGAAGGTAAAGCCCTTGTGGATGTTGACCGTGAGCACCTTGAACGAGAACGACGAGTCGGCGCTGACTGCTGCAAGCGCCGTCTGCGTGTCGGCCTCGACGGCTTCCATGTCGATCGGCGTGGCGGCTTCGGGAGAGCGGGTGGGTACGGCGACAGACAGGGCGTCGGGCCCGCGGCGCGAAGCTGAAGAAGGCGATGGCGAAGGGGATTCGGGTGTGGAAGTCGGCATAGGAAAGATAAGCGAGTAGGCCCAGACAGGCAGGCGGAAAGGGCGCAGGACAGGCCTTGGCACCCATTGTTATTCTGCGCCCTGGGAGTGACTGTAGGACAGTAACTTATTTGCGGCAGGGCGCGGCGTACGCAAGCGCCTGGGACGTGCCTTTGGCCACAGCCCGCGGGCGCAGTGTCCTACATGGCGCGGGGGGCCTCTCCGATAAGGCAGACGGGCCCGGCCCGCTAGATTGAATTCAACGTTAGCCCGATGAAGTGGCAGGCGTGTTTTTTCAACCCAGCCTACGAGCACAACCCAAGGAACTACTCCCATGTTCAAAACCCCCTCTTCCATGAAGACCCTTTCCCTTGCAGCTGCCATGACGGCCGCACTGATGTTTGGCGCAGCCGCACACGCGCAGACCGATCCWGCGGGCAAACCGAGCGACAGCTCGGGCTCGGTTTCCACCGGTGCAACCGCCAAAACGCCTGAGCAGCGTGACGCCGCCAAATCCGAAAAACAGGCGGCGAAGTCCGACAAGAAGCAGGCCAAGGCAGCCAAACGGGCTGCACGCAAGAGCAAAGCCGCCACTGCAGGCGCTGCCCCCACGGATTCGGGCGGTACCAGCAAGTAAGGCCAGGCGCTGCCTCTGCGCCATGACAGTTTCAGGTTGAAGGCGCGCTGACGCGTTGCCATCACCCTTTTGAAGGAGTTTGATATGTCCAAGTACTTTATGCGTTCCATTCCTGCGGCCGCTGCGTTGACCGCAGCCGCGTTGTTCGGCTCTGCCGGCGCCTTTGCACAGGGCCTCGGTGTGGGCGTCGGCACCGGTGTTGGGGTCGGCGTCTCGGCCGGCCAGAACACCAATATCGACGCTGGCGTTCGCGCGAATGCCGCGGCAGGCGCCAGCTCGGACTCCAGCGGGCCCTCGGGATCTTCCAGCGGCAGGCTCGGTGCCGGCGCCAATGTTTCCGGCTCGGCTCAGGGTGATACCTCCGCAGGCAGCAGGGCCGCCGCTGCAGTGGACAACACCGCCCGCAGCACCGGACGGGCTGTAGCCCGCACCGGCAACGCCGTGAAGAGCGGCGCCAAGCGCACCTACAACAAGCTGGATAACGCTGCGGGCAGTGCCCGTGTCCAGGGCAGTGTTCAGGGTGATGCGGCCGTCGGCGGCACTTCGAAGTAAAGGCGGGCAAGGTGCGCGTGTAATTGCCGCAAGGTGGTTGCATCGCCACAAAGCCGGGCACAGGTTTTTACCTGCGCCCGGCTTTTTTTCACGCCTGCGTTTATTTGGGCCGGGGCTGCGGCAAGCCCCTGCCGGGCTGGGGTAGCTTCCCGGCCCGGAGTTCGGTGACTGCGGTGGCTACAGCCCTGGCCACGTTGCGGACTTCTTCCATCAGGGCTTTGTCTGCGTCCAGCGTGTCGTGGCTGGTGGCATAGGGTTCGTAGTAGCCGATGTAGCGGTCCAGCCGGGCCGGGCTGCCGGCATCAATCAGGCCCATCCAGTCCAGCCAGTCGCACAGGCCGCGGCGTGTGCCTTCGATCCCGGCCACGTCGCCATGCACCACGACGCCATACGCGCGGCCTGCCAGGTGCTTGGGATAGTCCCAACCTTTCATCTCCAGCGCCTTGGCTTCCTCGGGCTTTTTGCCGTGGGTGGTGGTGGGGTCGGGGTTGCCGCCGTCGGCACACACCAGGCGGTCGATCATGAGCTTGAGCGGGCTGGGTGACTGGTACCAGTAGACGGGCGTGAGGATGATGACGGCATGCGCGGCCGTCCAGCGTTCGTAGATCTCGGCCATCCAGTCGCTGGTTTGCCCCAATGAATGGTTGGGGTAGCAGCTGCAGGGCCAGTGGCACAGCGGCATGGCGGTGGACACGCAGCCTTTGCAGGGGTGGATGTGAAGGTTGTAGCTGGAGGTGAGCAGGCTGAGGTCCAGCACATCGGGATCCATGCCCGCTTCCTGGAGTGTGGTCTTCGCGCTGTTGAGCAGGCGCCAGGTCTTGGAGATTTCACCGGGGCAGGTGCCGTCGTTGCGGGCGGAGCCGCACACCAGCAGCACGCGGGAGGGTGTGGCCGGGTCTTTCCAGGCCGCCTGCGCTTTGGCCAGGCGTTCGCGGGTTTCCAGCCATTCGACGGACAGTTCGTAGTCGGGGTCGGCAAATTCCTCGCCGGCCTTGCGCGTGTGGGGCGCCTTGCGGCCTTCCTGGTAGGCGTCCCAGGCCACGCTTTCAAGCCGGGCCAGGGCTTCGTCTTCCTGCCGGAATGCCGGGTCGACAAAAGATTGCATAAAGCGTTCGTGGAACGCGTCGCGTGAGAGGAGGGCCGGTGCCTGGCCTTTGCGTACCGTGGTCATCTGCCGAGTCTAGTGACGCTGCAGGGCTTGAACCGGGGGTTTCGATGCCGTCCTACGCGGGTTTTCGGTACCGTCTGGCGAGCCGCAGTTTTTGGTCAAAATGGCCTTTAAGCCATATACAATCTGCGCAAGCAGCTATCAAAATAATAGCTAATGCGGAATGTGGGCTGGCCGCAAAAAAGCCCGCACGCAGCCGTTGGGGCTGCCGTGCGGGCCTGGCGCGCTTCAGTTCAGCGTGTCGCGGTTATGGATCAACCCTTTTGCGGGGCGGGGCCACCTTGACCGCGAGGGCCGCCATGGCGCATGCCGTGCTTTTTGTGCTCGGTATCAAAGGTTTTTTGCTGCTCGGGTGTGAGCGCCGCGTAGAAGGTCTTGGTGGCTTCACCGCGCTTGTCCATCGCCGTGTTCATCTCGGCCATGCGCTGGGTGCGCATTTCCTTCATCTTGTCGATGCGCTGGGGCGTGGTCAGCTTGTCGAACTCGGCGCGTTGCTCCGGCGTGGGGCGTGCTCCGTGGGCGGGCGGCTGCATGGAAGCGGTGTAAGCGGTCCACGCGCCTTCCTGGGCGGGCGTGAGCTTGAGTTTGGCTTTGAGCTCGGCCTGGTGCTTGGCGATCATGGCCTGCATCTTGGCGGGGTCGTGGCGGCCCATGCGATCGCCATGGGGGCCGGCAGGCTTGCCTGCGGCGGGCGGCGATCCGGCGGGTGGTGCGGGAGGYGTTTGTGCCATGGCACCGGCACCTACCGTTGCCAGCAAGCCGGCGAGTACGAGGCTGTTGAGGGAAGCGGAGCGGTTGAATGCGAATTTCATGAGGAACTTCCTTTCAGGAGAAGATGCCTGAGTTCCATCGAGTCGTGACATACGGCTTTTGGCTTCAGGTTGAAAGCAAGTGTGCGGGCCGTCTGTTTCCCTGCCGTTGCCGAAAGGTAAAGATAAGCCGTGGATACACCCCTATCAGCCCTCACTTCGTGTAGTGCTTTTTCCCCTTGCAGGGGACGGCGCCTGCGGCCTGGCAAAGCCAGTTCCGCGGCCCCCGTTGGCTTGGCCTTTCAGAGCAGGGAGCTGTAGCCTCAAAAGGCGATTCAAGCGGGGGCCGCGGTCCGGCTTTGCCGGCCGCGAGGCGCTCGTCCCCCGCAGGGGGAGAGGGGGCTACACGCAGTGAGCCCCAACAGGGGGACTTCCTTCTTGACTGCGGTCAATTGCCATCGCCGTCCGGGGTGCCTACAATGGCACCAGCTTGTCGGGGTGCCAAGGATGTTTCCGTGAGGAGGCTTTCGAGGCTGAGATCGCAGTATGCGAGACCCGCTGAACCTGATCGGGATTATCCCCGCGTAGGGAACAACGCAATTGGCTCCGGAACTCCGCAGCGGCACACCAGGTGCCACCGATGGACCCCCGGCTCCCCAGCAGGCACCCCACCTTCTGGAGAACCACATGGCCAAAACCCGACTCACCGTTGACACCCAAGACCTCACCAGTCGCATCACGCGCGCGCCATTTCCGGGCTCCGCCAAGATTTACATCGAAGGCTCGCGCCCCGACATTCGCGTTCCGTTCCGTGAAGTCACGCTGACCGACACGCTGGTGCACGAAGGCGCCGGGGAGCCGCGCCGCGAAGCCAACCCGCCGCTGCGTTTGTATGACGCCTCGGGTGTCTACACCGACCCGGCTTCGCCGATCGACATCACGCGTGGCCTGCCGCCTTTGCGCGGCGCCTGGATCAACGAGCGCCAGGACACTGAAGCCCTGCCCGGCATCAGCAGCGCCTACGGCCGTGAGCGCCTGAACGACCCGGCCCTGGCCGCGCTGCGCATGGCGCATGCGCCCGTGCCGCGCCGCGCCAAGGCCGGCGCCAATGTGTCGCAAATGCATTACGCGCGCAAAGGCATCATCACCCCCGAGATGGAATACATCGCGGTGCGCGAAAACCTGGTGCGCGCGCAACTGGCCGAGCGCCTGGCCACCGAACGCATGCCGAAAAAAGGGCATTCCTTCAACGCCGCGATTCCGGAGCAGATCACGGCCGAGTTTGTGCGCGACGAAGTGGCGCGCGGCCGCGCCGTCATCCCGAACAACATCAACCACCCCGAGAG
>NZ_JBFUGX010000258.1:0-5689 GCF_056402675.1 Polaromonas sp. P3_C2
GCCATTGAAAGGGCCGAGAAAGCACTGGACGACTGGCTCAGCCAGCATGCACCGATGACCGCGGCGCTGTTTTCCAACCCGGCGGCGCGCCATGAGATCCGGGAGCACGTCACACGCTCGCGCCCGGAGCTCAAATACAACCTGAGCGCGATACGCCGGGAGGCGATACGGGTGGCGCTGTACCGCTCCGGCGAAGACCCGTTGCTGGCGGAGGCYGCGTTCAACGTCTTCTTTGAAGAGCGCAACCGGGTCACCTTGTTTGAAGACGCGGTGCTGGCGCTGGAATTCCTGTCCGGGCGTTACCCGCTGGTGGCGGTTTCCAACGGCAACGCGGACGTCGAACGAATCGGCATCGGCCGGTATTTCAGGGCGGCCATCAGCGCCCAGCAGTTCGGTGTGGGCAAGCMCGACCCGCGCATTTTTCATGCGGCAGCTGGGGCCGTGGAGGTACTGCCCCAGGAAGTATTGCATGTGGGTGACGACGCCACACTGGACGTGCTGGGCGCGCTTAATTGCGGCATGCAGACGGTGTGGGTGAATCGCTCTGACCAGATGTGGGCACACCCCGCGGTGCCGCACGAAACGGTGACCAYGCTGACAGAGCTGTGCGATTTGTTCCCGCAGTGAACGGTTGACTTTCAAGAGGCGCTTGCGATGACACTCAAAATCTACGGCACAGCCGCTTCGCGCGCAGCGCGTCCCCTGTGGACGGCACAGGAAATGGGCTTGTCCTATGAGCACATTGCGTTGCCGTATGTGGGCGGCGCTACGCGCACGCCGGAGTTTCTTGCCATCAACCCGAACGGCCGGATCCCCGTGGTGGATGACGATGGGGTCCTGGTCTGGGAGTCCATGGCCTGCGTGCTTTACCTGGCCGAGCGATTCAAAAGCGCTGATGCATCCGGCCTTGCCGCGCAGAGTTCCGCGGAGCAGGCAGACATCCTGCGCTGGAGCTTCTGGGTGGTGACCGAGTGCGAAAAAGACGCCCTGGCGTTCCTGATGCACCGCATCATGATGCCGACAGAGCGCCGCAAGCCCCAGCTGGCCGAGGACGCCGAGCGGCATCTGCTGGGCCCGCTGCGGGTGCTCGAACAGCATTTGCAGTCGCGCAGCTACCTGGCGGGTGAACGCTTTACGGCGGCCGATATCTGCGTGGCTTCCGTGCTGGCGTGGATTCAGGGCGCTGCGGGCCTGATGGCGCAATGCCCGGCAGTGGACGAGTGGCTCAAGCGCTGTCTTGCGCGTCCGGCGTACCGCGCGGTGAGATTTATGGCGAAAAGTGCCTGAAACCCATTGTGGCTGTGCGCAAGCAGCTATTTAATTGATAGCAATACGGGCGACGTGGTCGCGATGACCGCGAGCCGCGGATGTGCCGGGGCAGATCAATGCAGGCGCTGCGCCGCTTCCAGCCCCGAGCGCACGGCTCCCTCCAGCGTGGCCGGATAAGGCCCGGCGATGTAATCGCCGCAGGCATAAAGACCTGGTGCTACCTCGATTGCCGGGCGCAGCAGGCCCGGCGTGCAGGCAAAAGTCGCACGCTTTTCCACGATGGTTTGCACCACCTGCAAGGTGTCCAGGCCCAGCTGCTGTGCCGCCTGCGCCAGTACCTGTGCAGCCAGCGTCGTGCCATCGCCCGTGCTGGCGCTGATCACAAAAGCCAGCAGGCCGGTGGGCCCGCCCAGTTGCCCGCGGTCGAACACAAATTGCGCGGGTCCGGTCGCATCGGCGCGTAAGGCCAGCATGGGCTGCTGAAGGCGCACGCCTGCCGCCCAGGCGTAGACCGTGGTCAGCGCTTCGTGTTGAAGGCCTTTCGCCTGCGCCAGCCAGTCGCCGGGTTGCAGGCCGCTGCTTTCCACAAGCCGCGCCGCTTCATGGGGCGGGCAGGCCAGCACCAAGCAGTCGAAGGCTGCGCTGATGTCGGTGTTGACCACCCAGCTGGAACCGAGGGGCGCAATGGATTGCACGCGGGCGCCCAGCCGCACGGTGCTGCCCTGGGCCGCCAGCCAGCGCAGGGCGGCGTCGGGCAGCAGTGCGCTGAGGTCGGCGCGCGGCAGCAAGAGGTTGGAGCCGCCGCTTTCCGAGAACAGCGAGTCGTGCATCACGCGCAGGAAAACCTGGCCGCTGGCGCGCTCTGCTGGCGTGTTCAGCGCCGAGACGCAGAGGGGCTCGATCAATGAGGCCATGGCACCGGGTAACAGGCCGCGGCACAGGTCGGCCACCGACACGCCGGGGTCGCACTTGAATTTCGCGAGCTGCCAGCCAACGGCGACCTTGAGCATCGAGAGCTTGTCGGCCCAGGACCAGCCGCGTGCCAGGAGGATACCGGCCAGCGCATCAAGCGGGGCCGGCAGCTGCGGAAGGCTCAGGCCGCTGCCGTCCGGAAACCGCAGTGTCAGCGGCATTCGCAGCAAGGAAGTTTCTGCGTCGACACCCAGGTCCTTCATCAGGCGCAGCGTTTCGGCATATGCACCAATCAGGATGTGMTGGCCGTTGTCGAGCACGACCGGCTTGCCTGCCACCGTGCCGCCAACGCGGCGCGCACGTCCGCCGGCGATGCGGGTGGTCTCAAACAACGTGACCTGGTAACCCAGGCGCGTGGCCTCCACGGCAGCAGCGCATCCGGCCCAGCCGGCGCCGATCACGGCGACTCTCATGATGGGCACGGTTGCGTGCAGGTGATCGTGTGAGTTCCATACCAGCCGGGGCCGCGGAACTGGCTTTGCCAGGCCGCAGGCGCAGGGCCCCCGCGGGGGGCAGCGAACCACACGAAGTGGGGAGCGTGGGGGCTCATTGGATTTTGCCGAAGGCCTGGGTCTTCCACGCCAGCCAGAATTTGCGCAGCGGTGTGAGACTGACGCGCTGGTGCAGCACCTGGTAGCCATCGGAGGCGATTTCGCGCAGCAGGGTGCGGTAGATGCTGGCCATCATGAGGCCGGGCTTCTGGGCGCGGCGGTCGGCTTCGGGCAGCATGGCCAGTGCCTCGTCATAGAGCGCCAGCGCGCGGTCGGTCTGGAATTTCATCAGTGCGCTGAAGCGGTCGGAGTACTGGCGCTTGAGGACCTCATGCGCCTTCACGTCAAATTGCTGCAGCTCGTTGACGGGCAGGTAGATGCGCCCGCGCATCGCGTCTTCGCCGACGTCCCGGATGATATTGGTGAGCTGGAACGCCAGGCCGAGCTTGTGCGCGTAGGCGGTGGTGGCTTCGTCGGTCTGGCCGAAGATGCGCGCCGCCACTTCGCCCACGATGCCGGCCACCAGGTGGCAATACTGCCGCAGGCCGGGAAAATCCAGGTAGCGGTTTTGCTCCAGGTCCATCTGGCAGCCATCAATGACAGCCTGCAGGTGGCGCGCTTCAATGCGATAGGTGAGGGCCAGCGGCATCAGCGCCTTCATCACTGGATGGGTTGGGTTGCCGGCATAGGCGTTGAGCACCTCGCCTTGCCACCAGGCGAGCTTGGTGCGCGCTACGCCGGGGTCGGTAATTTCGTCGACGACATCGTCGATCTCGCGGCAAAAGGCGTAGAACGCGGTGATGGCGGCGCGCCGTTCCTTGGGTAAGAACAGGAAGGCGTAATAAAAACTGCTGCCGGATGCGGCGGCTTTTTGCTGGACATATTGCTCAGGCGTCATACGGTAATTGTCACATGGGACTTGTTGGCCGGATGGGTATCAGGATGCTTTGGGGGCAGTGCGTTCGGCGAAGTAAAGCTTCAGCGCAAACACCACGGCAATCAGGACGACCCAGATGATCAACACATCACCGAATTGCCAGAAGAGCCAGAGCGGGGAGCCTAATTGACCCAGCAAGGGCAGCAGGAACGGCTGCAGCCGGGGTGTCCAGAAACCAGGCCTGGACATGCAGGCCGATACCAGGGGATCGAAGCTGCCCGGATTGCATCCGAGGGCCTGCAGTATTTCGCGCGATACATACGTGCTCAGGAAGGGCGTGCCGAAGGCGATGCAAAACGCGATCAACCCCAGCAGCAAAATCCAGAAGCTGACTTGCAAAAACTGGTGCAACCTTCGTTGCATTGGCACTGCCGTGGCGGCAGGCGCACGCGGGGCAGTAATGGCCTTGGGGTTTTGGTATGCATGGCGGCTCCAGCCGATGGCGACCAGCCAGGCCAGGATGAGCCACCAGAAGTTGCGCAACAGGATGAAGGGGTAATCCAGCGGAGTCTGCGCAGACAGAAAGGGTGTGAGCCTTGAGGCCAACGCGTTCTGGAAGAAGGAACACGTTCCGGCTCGCGGGTCTGCATGGAATTGGCAATTGAGGGCGGCCAGCGCCTGCTCTGCGATGACGCCGCCGATCAGCGCGAAGCTGAAGCAAAAGAGGAAGAAGCCCCACACCAGCGCGCGATAGAGGCCCGAGGGCGGCAGTTTTACCGGTGGCGTTGCCATGTGGCTTTCTGTGGGTTTGTTGACAGGTCTGTCCGTCCCTGATGCGATCCGGCTGCTTGGCTACATGAACAGCGCGCGCCAGCCCATCACCAGTACATCCCAGGGGCCGAGCTTGGGGCGCCGCTGCAGGGTATTGAATCCCTGGGCCTCGATTTTCTCAAGGATGCGCAGGCCGCCTTGCACCACCAGCCGCAACTCCCAGCCGCCGCGGCCCGGTATTCTTTTCGTGAGTGGCAAGCCTTTTAGCATCGTGGCCCTTGCAGAGCGTGCGCAAACAGCTATCAAATTGATAGTAGAGGGGTTGGCCTCCAGTGCCAGCAGTTGTGCTTCGTCAACGCCATGGCGGGCCCAGGCATCGGCCGGCAGGTAAATGCGCCCGCGCGGAATGTCCACGCTGAGGTCTTGCCAGAAATTGATGAGTTGCAGGGCGGTGCAAATGCAGTCGCTCATCTGCAGCGAGGCGGCATCATGGATGCCGTACAGATGCAGCAGCAGCCGGCCCACGGGATTGGCCGAGCGGTTGCAGTAATGGGCCAGCTCGGCCTCATCGGCATAACGCTGCTTGACGACGTCCTGCTCGAAAGCGCTGAGTAAGTCAGCCAGCAGATTTACCGGCAGCTGGAATTCCGCCATCATGGGCGCCAGCTGTGCAAACACGGGCGCCCAGCGAGGCGAAGGTGCAAGGCCTGCAGAGGCGGCCATCAGGTCCGCGCGGTAGGCCGCCAGGTCAGCCAGGCGTGCCGCCGGTGGGGCATCGCCTTCATCGGCGATGTCATCCGCCGTGCGGGCAAACCAGTAAATCGCCGCGATGGGCGGACGCAGGCGCGGTGGGCACAGCAGCGAAGCCACCGGGAAGTTTTCATAGTGCGCTACACCCTGCAGAGACGGCGTCAGGGTGGCTGGCGATTGGGAGCCTTGGGTCATGCGGGCGATTGTCGCTTGACAAGCCTTGGCAATTACCCTAGATTACTAACCGGTCAGTCAGTAGCAGTTTCCTGACCCTTTTCCAGGCTCATTTTTTACCCTGCCATCCAAGYGGGTTTCATCCCGATCAGATCATGAACAAAACCGTTTTCTCCCTGGTGGGCGCCGCCGTCCTGCTGGCCGCCTGTTCCAAACCCGCCCCGCCAGAAGAGCCGGTTCGCGCCGTCAAGGTGGTCACTGTCGGGACCAACGCCTTTTCATCGAGCCACGAATATGCTGGCGAGGTCCGCGCCCAGGTGGAATCGAGGCTCGGCTTTCGGGTTGCGGGGAAGATCATCAAGCGGCAGGCTGAACTGGGCCAGCG
>NZ_JBFUGX010000259.1:0-5635 GCF_056402675.1 Polaromonas sp. P3_C2
GTGCCCGCCGCGACCGGCACCGACACCGGCGGCGAGGCGGACATCGGCTGCCCTGGCCTGCGTCAGCGACACGTCGGGGCTGGTGGCCAGGAAGGCGCCCAGGTTTTCCTGCCGGATCCGGGCCAGAAAATGCTGCGTGACTTCAACGCTGGAGACTTCGCCGGCGGCCAGTTTGGCGGCCAGCTGGGCAACGCCCAGGTCGTGGAGGTCAGAAGAAGCGGAAGAAGATTTCATGGCGCCGCTCATTCGATCACCTTGGGCACGAGGAAAAGGCCGCGCTCTACGGCGGGCGCACTCACCTGGCTGGCTTCGCGCTGGTTGGGCTCGCTGGCGACATCTTCGCGCAGGCGCAGGGCCACTTCACCGATCACGGCCGCTGGATGGGCCAAAGGCTCCACCCCTTCGGTATTGACGGCTTCCATCTGCTCGACCAGGGCGAAAAAGCCGTTGAGTTGGGCCAGGGTGTGCTCGGTTTCGTCGGGGCGCAATTCCAGCCGCGCCAGGTTGGCGACGCGGGCGATGTCTTGGGGTGTCAATGCCATGGGGTAGGGATKAAGGAAATACGGGAAAAATAAACCAGAAAACAGGGGCTGAAACGAGGTGTAAAGCTGAAAAAACAGGCAGGCTAAAGCTATTGATCTATAGGGGATGCGTTATTATCCCGCCTTTGGTGTGAAATCAGGGTTGGATGCGGGCTTTAGGCGTTTTTTAGGTGCCGGAAGCAGATTTCAGAGCGCCTCTGGCTCAACTTCCCCATAATTGCTTGATCAATAAAAAGGCGATGGAGCAACGAAGTTTGCTCATGCTCAACCGGACTCCTGCATATGTTTGAATCATTCCGTCGGTACTTCTCCACCGACCTGGCCATTGACCTTGGCACCGCCAACACCCTGATTTTTGTACGCGACCGCGGTATTGTGCTGGATGAGCCCTCTGTGGTCGCCATCCGCCACGAAGGCGGCCCCCAGGGCAAAAAAACCATCCAGGCCGTCGGCCACGAAGCCAAGGCCATGCTGGGCAAGGTCCCCGGCAACATCGAGGCCATCCGCCCGATGAAAGACGGCGTGATCGCCGACTTCACCGTGACCGAGCAGATGCTCAAGCAGTTCATCAAGATGGTGCACCCGCGCAGCCTGTTCAAGCCCAGCCCGCGCATCATCATCTGCGTGCCTTGCGGCTCCACCCAGGTTGAGCGCCGCGCCATCCGCGAAAGCGCGCTCGGCGCCGGTGCCAGCGATGTGTACCTGATTGAAGAACCGATGGCGGCCGCGATTGGCGCGGGCCTGCCCGTGTCGGAAGCCAGCGGCTCCATGGTGGTCGACATCGGCGGCGGCACGACCGAAGTCGGCGTGATTTCGCTGGGCGGCATGGTCTACAAGGGCAGCGTGCGTGTCGGCGGCGACCGTTTCGACGAAGCCATCATCAATTACATCCGCCGCAACTACGGCATGCTGATCGGCGAGCCCACCGCCGAGGCCATCAAGAAGAGCATCGGTTCGGCCTTCCCCGGCTCCGAAGTCAAGGAAATGGAAGTCAAGGGCCGTAACCTGTCCGAAGGCGTGCCGCGCAGCTTCACCATCTCCAGCAACGAAATCCTCGAAGCCCTGACCGACCCGCTCAACAACATCGTTAGCGCCGTGAAGAACGCTCTGGAGCAAACGCCCCCCGAACTGGGCGCCGACATCGCCGAGCGCGGCATGATGCTGACCGGCGGTGGCGCCTTGCTGCGCGACCTGGACCGCCTGCTGGCCGAAGAAACCGGCCTGCCGGTGCTGGTGGCCGAAGACCCGCTGACCTGTGTGGTGCGCGGCTGTGGCATTGCGCTGGAGCGCATGGACCGCCTGGGTTCCATCTTCACCTCGGAATAAGCGTCTTCACTTCATGCTGCACGCCGGGCATGAAGCGGGGCCAGCCTGACAGCGAACCATGCCTTTAGGAACCCTCGACAGATCCCCGCCGCCCTTTTTCAAACAGGGGCCTTCGGCGCTGTCCAAGCTGGTGTTTTTCAGCGCGCTGTCGCTGTTCCTGATGGTGGCCGATACGCGTTTTCGCATTACCCAACCGGTGCGCGCCGCGCTGGCTACGGCCTTGTATCCGGTGCAATGGCTGGCGTTGCAACCGGTGCGCGCGGTCAAAAGCAGCGGTGAATATTTCACCACCCTGAACCAGGCCAAAACCAGCAGCGAAGAAGCCGGCCGCAAGCTCGCGCTGCAATCGTTGCGTGCCGGCCAGGTCGAGCAGCTCACGCAGGAGAACAACCGCCTGCGCAAGCTCATGGGCCTGCGCGAGCAGCTCGGCACGCCGGTGATGGCGGCCGAAGTGCTGTACGACGCTGCGGACCCTTACACCCGAAAGGTGATCATCGACAAAGGCATGGCGCAGGGCGTTGACCTGGGCTCGCCGGTGCTGGACGAGTCCGGCGTGCTGGGCCAGGTCACCCGCGTGCATCCGCTGGTCAGCGAAGTGACCTTGCTGGTCGACCGCGACCTGGCCATTCCGGTGCTCAATGTGCGCACAGGCGCGCGCAGCGTGGCCTATGGCGACCCGACCGTTTCGGGCAGCGGCCTGGAACTGCGCTTCATGGGCAGCAACTCGGACGTGCAGCAAGGCGACCTGCTGACCACCAGCGGCGTCGACGGCGTCTACCCGGCCGGCCTGCCGGTGGCCAAAATCAGCCGCATCGAGCGGCGCGCGGAATCGGCGTTCGCAAAAATTTTCTGTACACCGCAGGCGCTCGTGACGGGTGCGCGGCACGTCATCGTGGTCAAGCCCGGCACCGGCCAGATCCCGCCGCGGCCCGACGACACCCCCGAGCCCGCGCCCAAGAAGAAGGGGGCTTCGAAATGATCATGCAGGGAGTGACAACATGATCATGCGATCAGGCCAGCAGCTGCTGCTGCCCGCCAACCCCGTCTTCATCTGGTGCAGCCTGATCGCGGCGCTGCTGCTGGACATGCTGCCCTTGGGCCGCGTGCCGTGGATGCCCGACTTCCTGGCCCTGGTGCTGGTGTTCTGGAACGTGCACCAGCCGCTGCGTGTCGGCATCGGCGTGGCTTTCATGTTCGGCCTGGGCATGGACGTGCACCAGTCTTCGCTGCTCGGTCAGCATGCGCTGTCGTATACGGCGCTGAGCTTTTTTGCCACCATGATCCATCGCCGCCTGCTCTGGTTCACGGTGCCGTCGCAGGCCTTGCAGGTGCTGCCGCTGTTTGCGGTGGCGCATGGTGTGGAGCTGGTGATCCGCATGATCGGCGGCGGTATTTTCCCGGGCTGGATCATGCTGCTGGCGCCGCTGATAGAGGCCGTTCTGTGGCCGGTGGTGAGCGTGCTGCTGCTGGTGCCGCAGCGCCGTGCACCCGATCCTGACCAGAATCGACCACTCTAGATATGGCCCCCACGGTCACTCACTTGGTGTGTTCCCTGCCCCCCGAGGGGGCCGCCCGCCTGCGGCCTGGCGAAGCCGGTTCCACGGCTCATGCTGGCCTTTTTCGGCTCGCTTCGCATCGCCTCTTTCTTTTCAGAGGTAAGCGGACGGGGTTGTGGGCACTTTCCGGCGGCTGTAGAGTCACACGGCCATGACTGAACTGCGCAACGTTGAAGCCGATTTGTCGCGCTTTCGCGCGCGGGTGCTGGTGGCCAGTTTTGSGGTGCTGTGTGCTTTTTCTCTGCTGGCGGCGCGGCTGGTGTATTTGCAGGTGTACCGCCATGCCGACCTGAACGAGCAGGCGGAAAGCAACCGGACGGCCATCGTGCCCATCGTGCCCAACCGGGGGTTGATCCTGGACCGCAATGGCGTTGTGCTGGCCACCAACTATTCGGCCTACACGCTGGAGATCACGCCTTCCAAGGTTGACAACCTGGAAGAAACCATTGCCGCACTGGAAAAGGTGGTCGACATCCAGGTGCGCGACAAGCGGCGTTTCAAGCGTTTGCGCGAAGAATCCAAAAGTTTTGAATCGCTGCCCATACGCACGCGCCTGACCGACGAGGAAGTCGCCCGGTTCGCGGCGCAGCGTTTCCGGTTCCCGGGTGTGGACATCAAGGCCAGGCTGTTTCGCAGCTACCCGTATGGCGAGCTGGGAAGCCACGTGGTGGGCTACATCGGCCGCATCAACCAGGCAGAAAAAGAAGTCATCGAAGGCAGCGAAGACGAAGGCAACTACCGCGGCACCGACTACATCGGCAAGCTCGGCGTCGAGCAGAGTTTTGAGCAGCAGCTGCACGGCACCACCGGTGTCGAACAGGTCGAGACCTCGGCGGGCGGCCGCGCCATGCGCAAACTCGCCAGCAACCCGGCCACGCCCGGCAACACCGTCATGCTGTCGCTGGACATCCGCCTGCAGAAGCTGGTGGAAGACATGTTCGGCGACCGGCGCGGCGCGCTGGTGGCGATGGACCCGAAGACCGGCGACGTGCTGGCGTTTGTCAGCAAGCCGACGTTCGACCCCAACCTGTTCGTGGACGGCATTGACACGGAGAGCTGGCAATACCTGCGCGACTCGCTGGACAAGCCCCTGCTCAACCGCGCGCTGCGCGGCACCTACCCGCCGGGCTCCACCTACAAGCCCTTCATGGCCATGGCGGCACTGGAAACCGGAAAGCGCTCCGCCAGTTTCATCGTCAACGACAACGCCTCCTGGAGTTTCGGCGGCCACGTCTTCCGCAGCCACGGCGACATCGCACTCGGGGCTGTGGACATGTACCGCGCCATCGTGAAGTCCAGCAACGTGTACTTTTATTCACTGGCCAACGAACTCGGCGTGGACGCCATGCACGACTTCATGCAGCCGCTGGGCTTTGGGCAAATCACCGGCATCGATATCAGCGGTGAAGTCACGGGCGTGCTGCCCAGCCAGGACTGGAAACGCAAGGCCTATAAAAGGCCGGAGCACCAGAAGTGGTACCCGGGTGAAACCATTTCGCTGGGTATCGGGCAGGGCTACAACACTTTCACCATGCTGCAGCTGGCGCAGGCCACGGCCGTGCTGGCCAACAACGGTGTCAAGCACAGGCCGCGGCTGGTGATCGGCACGCAGGACCCGGTGACGCGCGTGATGCACCCGCTACCGGCCGATGCGCCGGAAAACCTGGGCTACAAGGCTGAAAACATCGCGATCGTGCGCAAGGCCCTGGTCGGCGTTACCCAGGAAGGCACCTCGGCCCGCGTGTTTGCCGGCGCGGGTTACCTGAGCGGCGGCAAAACCGGCACGGCGCAGGCGGTCACCATCGGCCAGAAAGACAAGTACAACAGCAGCAAGATGGAAGAGTACCAGCGTGACCACGCTGTTTACATGGCGTTTGCGCCGGCCGAAGACCCCAGGATCGCGCTGGCGGTGATCGTGGAAAACGCCGGCTGGGGCGCCGGGGTGGCGGCGCCGATTGCACGGCGTGTTTTTGACTATGTGCTGCTGGGCCAATACCCGAGCGAGGAAGACATGGTGGCGGTGCAGAAGGGGCTGGCGGCAGCGCCCATCGGCAAGCCGCGTCAGGCCGCCGACGTGGCCGGCCAGCTGTCGGCCGGCGCAGCAGGCGCTTCCCCCGGCCCCACGAACGCCGCGGCTGCCGCTGCCGCCAAGGCCAGGACGGCGGCGATTGCGGAGGCGCTCAGCAAGCTGCCGCCGCCCATGGCGGCGGC
>NZ_JBFUGX010000260.1:0-5593 GCF_056402675.1 Polaromonas sp. P3_C2
CGCTGGGGAAGTGCGCCGTGCCTTTGGTGAAGGCGCCGGGCACCACGATGGAGGTCTCGATGCCGAAGCGGGCGAGCTCGTACGACATGGTCACGGCCATCGAATCCATCGCAGCCTTGGCGGCGGCGTAAGGGCCGAGGAAAGGCGGGAAGCCGCCGCGCACCGTGCTGCTGCTGACCCACAGCACCAAGCCAGCTTCGGCCTTGCGCATCACCGGCAACACAGCGCGGTTCACGCGCTGGCTGCCCAGGAAGTTGGTGTCCAGCACCTTGACGATTTCTTCGGGCGTGTAGGCCTCGGCGGGCCCGACCACCAGGTGGCCGGCGTTGTGCACGATGACGTCCAGGCGACCTTGCTCGGCCATGATGTGCGCCACGGCGGCGTCTGCGGAAGCTTGCGACAGCACGTCGAGCTCAACAGCACGCAGATCGAAGCCGTTGGCAAAACTCCAATCGCGCAGCTCACGCACCTTGGGTGCGTTGCGGCCCTGGATGTCGCGCATGCTGGCGTAGACGGTGTGGCCGGCCTGGGCCAGTGAGCGGACGGTGAGGTGGCCGATGCCGGTGGATGCACCGGTGACCAGGATGACGGATTTCATGATGTGTGTCTTTCTGGAAAGGGTTTGAAAAGAGTGCTTGATGGCTTGTAGAAGTACGTGCGCTTAGACGACGCCACCATTCGCACGCAACGTCTGGCCGTTGACCCAGGCCGCGTTGTCGCTCACGAGGAAAGCAACCGCACTGGCGATGTCCTCCGGCGTGCCCAGGCGTTCGAGCGGCGCCATCTTGGACATGCGCTCAATCGTCTCGGGCGTTTTGCCGTTGAGGAAAAGCGCAGTGGCCGTAGGGCCGGGAGCAATCGCGTTGATGCGGATGTTTTTGCCGCGCAGCTCTTTGGCCATGATGTTGGTGAAGGTTTCCACCGCGCTCTTGGTGGCGCCGTAGATCGCGTAGCCGGGCAGGGCCAGACCGATCACGCTGGTCGAGAAGTTGACGATGCGCCCGCCGGGCTGCAGGCGCGCGGCGGCTTCGCGCAGGGTGTTGAATGTGCCCTTGACGTTGACGGCGAAGAGGCGGTCAAAGGTGTCGTCGTCGGTGTCGGCCAGCGCCGGCAGGCTGGGCGGCATGATGCCGGCGTTGTTGATGAGCACATCGACGCGGCCAAAGGCCTGGATGCTGTCATCGAACAGCTGCGTGACGGCGGCGGAACTGGCGACGTCGGCCTGCACGGCAACGGCCTGGCCGCCGCTGGCCATGATGGACTGCACAACGGCCTGGGCTTCTTCAGCCTGGCCGGCATAGTTGATGACGACGGCGTAGCCCTCTTGTGCCAAGCGCCGAGCGACGGCCGCGCCTATGCCGCGCGAGGCGCCGGTGACGATGGCCACCTGGGTGGCGTTGTTGCTGGAAGCGGTCATTTGAAACTCCTGATGGTTAAAAGTGGGTTGGTTCTGACCGCCCGGGGTGCTGCGTGTGTTGTGCGCCTTTGGTGAGCCAGTGAAGGTATTGTTCTATTCAATCCACACACGATAAATACCGTAAACTTGCCATCATTGTTCAATAAATACCAACAATAGAAGCACGCGTTATGGACCGTTTTCATTCGATGCAGCTGTTCACCCGCATCGTCGAGCTGGGCAGTTTTACGAAGGCGGCCGACGACCTGCTGCTGCCGCGCGCCACGGTGACGCATGCGGTGCAGCAGCTTGAAAAACGCCTGGGCGCGCGGCTGTTGCAGCGCACGACGCGGCATGTCAGCCCCACGCAGGACGGCGCGGCGTATTACGAGCGCTGCCTGCGCCTGTTGACCGACCTGGAGGAAGCCGAGTCGGCCTTTGTCAACACGGGCAGCAAGCCGCGCGGCAAGCTGCGGGTGGATTTGCACGGCACGCTGGCCAAGCATTTTTTGCTGCCGGTGATTGGTGATTTTTTTGAGCGCTACCCGGACATCGAGCTGGAGATCGGCATGGGCGACCGGCTGGTGGACCTGGTGCGCGAGGGAGTGGACTGCGTGCTGCGCGTGGGCGAGCTGGCCGAGTCCAGCATGGTGGGGCGGCGCGTGGCCTTGCTCGAACAGGTGACCTGCGCGAGCCGCGAGTACCTGGCAAAACACGGCACGCCCGAAACACTGGAGGCCCTGCGCGGGCACCGCGCGGTGAATTTTTTATCCAGCCGCACCGGCAAGGCGCTGCCCTTTGACTTCATCGTGGACGGCGCGCCGCGTCAGGTGCAGCTCAAGGGCCCGGTCGCGGTGACGGACGCCGACGCCTACAAAGCCTGCTGCGCCGCGCACTTGGGTTTTATCCAGGTGCCGCGCTACCACCTGGCCGCGCAACTCGAGGCGGGCACACTGGTTGAAGTGCTGGCCGCTTTCCGGCCCGCGCCCATGCCGGTGTCGGTGCTGTACCCGCACCACCGGCAACTGTCGCCGCGCGTGCGCGTGTTCGTGGATTGGGTTGCCGACGTCATGAGCCGGGCCGGATAGGAGCGGCTCAACTAGCGCGGCAACGCATAAGCCCGCACATAGTCCCCCGCACGCGTCCCCAGTGACCCATGGCCGCCGGCCACTACTAGCAGGTATTGCCGGCCATCTGCGCCGGTGTAGGTCATGGGCGTGGCCTGGCCGCCGGCGGGCAGGCGGCTCTTCCAGATTTCCTTGCCGGTGTTCACGTCGTAGGCACGCACGTAATAGTCGAGCGTGCCGGACAGGAAGGCCACGCCGCCCGCCGTGGTCAGCGGCCCACCCAGATTGGGCACACCCATGCGGAAAGGCAGGGGCACGGGGGCCAGGTCACGCACGGTGCCGTTTTTATGCTGCCAGGCAATGGCGCCCGTCGTCAGGTCGGCGCCGGCCACGTAGCCCCAGGGCGGCGCCTGGCACGGAATGCCCAGCGGCGACACAAACGCGCTGAGCTTGACAGCAAAGGGCGCACCGAAGTTTTCATTGAGCGAGGGCAGGCTGCCTTCGGGCCGCTCCTTGCCCTGCACCATGAGGCTGGTGTCGTCCGTGCGCGGCACGAGTTTGGAGACAAAGGCCAGGTAGGTCGGTGTGGCGAAGACCATCTGCCGCTCCGGGTCCACCGCCACGCCGCCCCAGTTGAACACGCCGAAGTTGCCGGGATAGATCAGCGAGCCCTGCGTGGAAGGCGGCGTGAAGCGGCCCTCATAACGCAGCCGGTGAAAAGCAATGCGGCAATAGAGCTGGTCGAACAGGGTGGCGCCCCACATGTCGCGTTCCGTCAGCGGCGGCGGGTTGAATGAGAGTGCCGAATTCGGTTGCGTGGGCGCGGTGCGGTCACCCTGTGCAGCGCCCTGCGGTGCCGGTGTTTCCACCACGGGCAAAAGCGGTGTGCCGGTGCGGCGGTCCAGCACAAAGATCTCACCCTGCTTGGTGGGCTGGACCAGCGCGGGCACCCGGTTGCCGCCCACGGTGAGGTCCACCAGGCTGGGCTGGGCCGGCACGTCGTAGTCCCACAGGTCGTGGTGCACGGTCTGGAAGTTCCAGCGCACCTTGCCGGTGGCCAGGTCCAGCGCGACGACGGACGACGAATAGGTTTCGACGGCAGGACTGCGCTGGCCCCCCCACTGGTCGGGCGGCTGGTTGCCCAGCGGCACATAGACCATGCCCAGCGCTTCGTCGACGCTGGAAATGGACCAGCTGTTGGGCGAATTGGCGGTGTAGGTTTGCCCTGTCGCAAGCGGGGCGGTGGCGTCGGGCTTGCCCGAGTCCCAGTTCCAGACCAGCGCACCGGTGTTGATGTCATAGGCACGGATCACGCCGGACTGCTCTTTGGTGGACACGTTGTCGAGCACCGTGCCGCCCACGATGATGAGCCTGGATGTGACCACCACCGGTGAGGTGGAGTAATAGGCGCCAGGCTTGACGTTGGGCATGCCGGCCCAAAGATCGATCTGCCCCTTGCCGCCGCCGAAAGAGGGGCAGACCTTTCCGGTGTCGGGGTTGAGGGCGATCACGCGGCCGTCTGCCGTGGGCATGAACAGTTTGGCCGGGCAGTCGATGGACGCTGCGGCAGCTGCCGCAGTCGCAGGGGCAGGCGGCTGGTAAGACAGGCCGCGGCAAGTCAGGTGCTGCAGTGCGAGCTTGCCCTGGATCTCGGGATTGAAGCGCCAGGCTTCCGCGCCAGTGGTGGCGTCCAGCGCAATGACGGACTGGTGCGGTGTGCACAGGAAAAGCCGGTTGCCCACTTTCAGCGGGGTCACCTCGAAGGTGGTTTCTGCCGGGTCACCYGGCTGGCCGCGCATGTCACCGGTGCGGTACTGCCACGCCAGCCCCAGGTTTTCCACGTTGTCAGGGGTGATCTGGCTGAGCGGCGAATAGCGCTGCCCCTGGCCGGTGCGCCCGTAGGCATGCCATTCGCCGGCAGGTACGGCATCAGCCGGGCGCGCGGCCGATGCGCCGGTGGGCGGCAGCGGCAGCATGCCCGTCACACGATTCGCATCATGCAGCCAGGTCGCCACCGATGCCACAAGAAAAAGCGCCAGCGCGGCGCCCAGCGCCCACTGGCCGGCGCGCACACCGGATTGGCCCGGCGCTTCGGACTGCATGGCACGGGCAAGCATGGGGGTGAGCAGGAAGAGGCCAATGAGAAACGGCACTCCACCGCGCGCAGCCAGCGGCCACCAGTCGAGCCCACCTTCCCACAACGCCCATGCCAGTGTGCCCACCAGCAAGAGTGCATAGGTCCACAATGCTATCGGTCCGTACTGGATCAACAGCATGCCCGTCAATATAAATGCGAGGCCGGCCACCAGGTAATACCAGGAACCTCCCAGCACCACCAGCCAGATGCCCGGCAAGGCCAGCACCCCTCCCATCAGCACGAGCACCAGGCCGGTGAAAAAGGCGGAGCGAAGGCGCGGGATAGCTGACACTTTTTATTCTTCCTGATGCATCCGTACAGGCCCCCAATCTATTCCCACATCGGCCTGCCGCGCGTCAGCCGTGGGCTAACGCAGCTGTAGGCGACGCCAAGAAAACGGCTGCACGCAAACGGATGGATAAGAAAGATACAGAAAGAGATGTCTGCGCGGCGCTGATGCCGCGACACCCGCGCGTCAGCCGGCCGCGCGGGCGCGGCGCGTTTTCCGCGCGGCGGCATGGGGCCGCAGTTCATGCGGCTCCAGGTAAAACTGCGTGTTGCCAACCAGCCGTTCCACCGCCAGGTCGATAAAGGCCCGCGCACGGGCAGGCTGCGCGTTACGGCTACCGTAGTAGACATAGAGGCCGAGATGCCCGGTGACATGCTGCGTCAGCAGCGGCACCAGCCGGCCGGCGCGCACAAGCGGCGCAGCGGTGGCGCCGATCAGCTGGCCGATGGCCTGGCCGGCCACGACAGCGCGGGCTTCAAGGTCCACGTCATTGGTGAGGAAGGACGCGGCGACGGTACGGGCCACCACTTCTTCACCCACCTTGAATTCCCAAGGCATGGTCTTGCCGGTGCCCGTGTGGTGAAAGCCCGTGCAGCGGTGCCCGGCCAGGTCTTCGATGGTCTGGGGCGCGCCATGCTGCGCGATGTAGGCGGGTGACGCGCACACCACCAGTTGCAGCGGCAGGATGCGGCGCGAGATGATGC
>NZ_JBFUGX010000261.1:0-5569 GCF_056402675.1 Polaromonas sp. P3_C2
CTCGGGGGGCAGGGAGCTACACGAAGTGAGCGACCGTGGGGGCCTTACTTCTTTTGACTGGCGCGGTAGACCTGCATCACCGTCGCGAAATCGCGATCAAAGTTGATGGGCAGGAATGTGTCGTTGCCGGGCAGCTGCTTTTTCAGTGTGGGCGAGAAGCTGTAGCTGAACGAGCATTTCTTCACGCGTGCCTGCAGTTCGGGCGAAACGTCCTTGCTCATGGTCCAGGTTTCCGTCATGAAGGGCGGGCTTTCCCAGATCGTGCGAATGCTCGAGCCCTTGACGTCACCCTTGACGACCATGCGCTGGTACAAATCGCTGGCCACAGCTGCGGCCGGATAAAAACCATGCATCACGCCCGTGACGGAGCGCTCGTGGCCGTTGGAGAACACGACTTCGTAGTCCTTGTCCGGCGTCAGGCCCAGCGCCGGGAACAGCGCGCGCGGCGCGAGGTTGCCCGAGTTGGAGGTGGGTGTGGTGTGCGCGATTTTCTTGCCAATCAGGTCCTTCGGTTCCCTGTACGGGCTGTCGATGCGGGTGATCAGAATCAGTTTGTAGGAGTTGCGCAGGCCCGTGGCCTTGTTGCCCGGAACGCCAAACGGCGCCGGCTGGCCGGCGGTGACCAACTGCGCAGCCAGGCCGGGGTTGACCTGTGCCAGCTGGACCTTGCCGGCCGAGATACCTTCAATCAGCTCTTTTTCACCGAGGATGTCGATGTTGCTGGTCTTGTCCATCGATTCGCCTTGCGCGTTTTGCAGGTCGATGTTTCCGCAGCGTGACAGGTGGCTGAAGTAGTCGCCCCACAAGGCCATRGTTTCGCTCTTGCCATAGGTCTTGGGCATGGCCACGACCATTTTTTCGCGTGGGCCGGAATATTTTTCGGGCGCGGGGGTAGCAGCCGCAGCTTTCGCCTTGCGTGCAGGCTTTGCCTCGTCGGTCTGGGCTGTTGCTGAACCCAGGGCGCAAGCGGCGCTGGCCAATATTGCGGCATGGCGCAGATAAAACTTCATCTTGATCACTCCAGTTRTCTATGAAACCGATACGCAGGAATGCCGGTTTGTGTGCCCTTGGCCGCACAAACCGCGTTCCCAGCCCAATCAGTGTGCATGACGGTGCATCAAAACGAACTTTTTGTTACATTCGAATGAATACCTTCGTGACATAAATCAGCGTATCTGCGTCAGAGGCTGTTGTTTTTTCATTGAAAAGATGGCGCTGGCAACCTGTAAGCGCCTGGGCGGCGGCGAATACTGCGCCTCAGGATACGCGCGTGCTGTGCGGCGGGGGGGGGGGGGCGGCGGACGCCTCAAGCGGCGAGCGAGGCGTCGATTTTGCCGAGCAGCCATTGCAGCCCGGCCAGGTGCTGCTGGTCGTGGCTGCACAGGTAATGCACCAGGCTGCGCAACGTGAGTGCGCCGTAACCTTCGAATTCCGCCGTACGGCCAAGTTGCCCGGGCGTGATGCCCGACAGCATGGCCATCGTCCGGGTGCGCGCTGCCCGAAACGCCGCGATGGCCTCTTGCGCATCAGCGGCCGCGTAGTCGCGTTGCTTTTCCAGCACGTAGCCGTCCAGTGATTCCAGCACGGGGCTGGCCTCTGACAAGGTGCGCTGAAACCGCACGTGATAGCCGTCAATCTCGATGTCCCTGATGTGGCAGATCTGCGCGAGGGCCGTGAAGTTTTCGCTCGGAATGCCTTCCCACGACGGCGGCGTCCAGCGCTTGTGGCTTTCAGGAATCGCGTCGTAGAACTGCTCCAGCTGGCGCGGAAAATCCGCCATGGCCTGGAGCGTTGCGGGGTTCAGGGGCAGCGCAGGGCTCATCAGCCGGCCTTGCGCAGCGAAGGCCACAGCACCGCCTGCGCCACGATCACGTTCTCGCCATTGAAGGTCGCCGCCGGCGAGCCGTAAAGCTCGTAACCCATGGCAAGCACCTCACTCACCCGGCGGCAAAAGCTCGCGTCATCCGGGCCGGTAAGGAGCCTGTAGGTGGGAAGACCGTCGGGGGGCGTGGTGGCGGGTGATGTCATGGCGGCAAGCGGCTGATGAACGGAGGGCGATATTACCGTGTCCGTGCAGATGCTGCAGGTGTTGTTGGTCGTGACCGCGGAGGTAGTGCGCGCCGACACGCAGGATCCGGGCGCCCGCCAGCCACCGAAGGCGCTACCCCTATTTGAGCTGCCGCAAGGTTTGCGCTGATTGCGTTGACGGCTGGGCCGCATTTGCGCCAGATCAAGCCGCCCAACGGGCCGTACGGCTCCAATCAATGACGGGAATGTTCCCGTCTCTTCTGTTACTTACCCATGAAAAAGCAAATCATTGCCGCCGCTGCCCTCTGCACCCTTTTGTCGGGTGCCGCTTTTGCCCAAACCGCTGAAGGCCCCTGGCTGGTCCGAGCGCGCGCCGTCCACCTGGACAGCGCCAACGGTGACAGCACCGGCCTCGGGCTGGCCATCAACAACAAGTGGATGCCGGAGTTCGACATCAGCTATTTCCTCAACCCCAACTTCGCAGTCGAGCTGGTGCTGACGGTTCCGCAAAAGCACACGCTGTCGTCCCGCGGCACCGCCATCGGCAGCTTCAAGCACCTGCCGCCCACGCTGATGGCGCAATACCACTTCGACTCGCTGGGTGCGGGCGCCTTCAAGCCCTATGTCGGCGCGGGCGTCAACTACACCCGCTTCAGTGCGGTCAGCCTGCCGGCTGGCGTGGACATCAAACGCAGCAGCTGGGGCCCGGCGCTGCAGGTCGGCGTGGACATTCCCCTCGGCAAGCAGCTGTCCCTGAACTTCGACCTGAAGAAGGTCTACATCCGCACCGACGTGTCCGCGGGCGGCGCCAACATCGGCACGTTCAAGGCCGACCCGATGTTGTTGGGTGTGGGGCTTGGCTGGCGGTTTTGAGCAGAAAAGGGTGAGACGCCCAAACTTGCGYGTCTCTTCTCGCGGGCGCTTGCGGCGGCGCGGGTTCAGGCCTTTGCCATCCCCGGCAACGCCATCACACGCCCCGGCGCCGCCATCCCCGTAAATGCAAAGTCGACTTCCGGCACGCGCCCGCTCACGATGTCCGCAATCGCCGCGCCCGAGCCGCAGGCATGCGTCCAGCCCAGCGTGCCGTGGCCCGTGTTGAGGAAGACATTGGAGGCCTTGCTTTTGCCGATGTAAGGCACATTGCTCGGTGTGGCCGGCCGCAGGCCCGTCCAGAACTGCGCGCCTTCGCCGTCCGTCATGTCGGGAAAGAGTTGTTTTACACGGCGCACGATGGCGTTGCAGCGCACCAGGTTCAGCTCGGTGTTGTAGCCATTAAGCTCGGCCGTGCCGGCAATGCGCAAGCGGTTGCCAAAGCGCGAGAACACCAGCTTGTATTCGTCATCCGTCAGGCTGACCTGATAGGAAGCGGCTTCGTTGATCACTGGCAGCGTGACCGAGTAACCCTTGGCCGGGTAGATGCGCAGGCTTTGCCCCAGCACCTTGGCCCACTGCGCGCTGAAGGCGCCCAGGCACATCACATACGCATCGGCTTTCAGCATCTCGACCTTGCCGCCGGCCTCGCCGCTGCCCATCGCCACCTGCACGCCATTGAGCTGCCCCTGCGCGGCGTCCAGGCCCAGCACCGTGGTGTTGTACAAAAATTTCACACCGGCCTGCTCGCAACGCGCAGCCAGCGCGGCGGTAAAAGCGCGGGCGTCACCCGATTCATCGCTGGGTGTCATGCTGCCGCCCACGATGCTGCCGCGGCATTGCGCCAGTGCGGGCTCAATCGCCACACATTCGTCGGCCGTCTTCATGTCGAGCTCGCAGCCGTGCTCGCGCATGATGCGTGCGGGCTCCTGCGCCGCGTCGTACTCGGCCTGGCTGGTATAGAAGTGCAGGATGCCCTTGGTCTGCGCGTTGTACAGCAGGCCCAGCTCGGCGCGCAGTTTTTGCAGCGCGCCGCGGCTGTACATGCCCAGGTTCACGATCTGCTTGATGTTTTGTGCCGTACGCGCGGGCGTGCAGTTGCGCAAAAACTCCAGCCCCCACAGCCACTGGTTCACATCGGCGCGCAGCCTGAAGAGCAGAGGCGCATCTTCACGCGCCAGCCATTGCAAGACCTTGAGCGGCGCGCCCGGGTTGGCCCAGGGTTCCGCATGGCTCACCGATATTTGCCCGCCGTTGGCAAAACTGGTTTCCATCGCGGCCGCGTTGCGGCG
Source organism: Polaromonas sp. P3_C2 (assembly GCF_056402675.1). Taxonomy (NCBI): domain Bacteria; kingdom Pseudomonadati; phylum Pseudomonadota; class Betaproteobacteria; order Burkholderiales; family Comamonadaceae; genus Polaromonas; species Polaromonas sp. P3_C2. The sequence goes on from NZ_JBFUGX010000261.1 coordinate 4,191, forward strand.
CTCCACCACCGTTACTTCATGGCCGCGTTGCGCCAAATACCAGGCCGTGGTGATACCCGTGACACCAGCTCCCAAAACCATGACTTTCATGACGATTCCTTTTCATTCAAGCAGAACATTGCAGTTGCGCAAGTGCAATGCCTTGGGGTGCTTGAATCAAAAAGAAACGTGGCAACCGCCAAGCCATCACATGCTTGCGGCCGCTTCCACTGTCCTTGTTACCTGAGAGATTCAGYCGCTGCTTTGATGTCGATGACAAGCTTCGGCTTTGCTCCTTCGGTGCGCTGCACCTTGCGTGCGGCGTCTCTCCAGACGGCTGTGTGTTCCGGGCAGTACGGGACCTGAGCGATTATGGAAGTTTGCGCCTTCGGTGGCTGCCTTGTGGGGCAGCGCTCTCCTGCTTGAACGGGTTTGAATTTACCACCGAAGCCTGTTTTGCCAAGCGTGAATAGGGCGTTCAGTACAGGTCTAGCGGGTTGATTCAGCGGCTTAATAGTAGGAAGCAGGGCGGCTCAGCCTTAGCTGGCCGCGTTCACAAACGCGGCTTTGGCATCGGTATAGGCCTCGCGGTCACCCGGGTGCCTGGCCGCCAGTTCCGCCTTGAGCGCGGCATAGCGCGCCGCCAGCGCCGGGTCCGAACGCAGGGCGTCGCGAAAACGCAGGCGCTGCGCCCACACCTCGCCGCCGTGCACCACCAGGTGCAGGTGATGCGTGCGCCGCCCCTCTGCCCAGCGCATCAGCCATTTGCGGTCAGACAGCGAGGCATTGAATTCAGCGGAGGTCGTGTAGCCGTTGGCGCACAGCGGCGCCAGAAGCGCTTCAGCCGCCGCGATTGATTCCACACCGGCCAGCATGTCAATCACCGGTTTGGCCGCCAGGCCGGGCACGGCCGTGCTGCCGATGTGCTGGATGTCGATCAGGCGGGCCGGCAGCTGGGGGGARAGCGCAAGCAGGCGGTCCCGCTCAGCCACAAACTGCTGGGGCCAGGCCGGGTTGTAGGCCTGCAAGACCACTTCCTCGTGGATAGCGGCAAGCAGCGATTCCTGGTCAGTCATGCGCGTGACGGCTGGCAGGTTGTTGTGCAGGGGCAAAAAACGCTGTGCGACACGCCAGAATCCTTTGCGGGGTCATTTTTAAGGCGGTTTTAAGCATAAAAAAGGCCATTTGCCCAATCAGTAATTGCGCGAGCAGCTATTAAAACAATAGCAACCAGAAATCCCCACGGCTGCGAATGGGGCGGTCTGCATTTCATTCACCTGAGCGCCAGCACAGCTTTGCGCGCCTGTGCCAGCCGCTCTTCCAGATAGGCACCATAAAAGTCGACAGACGCCAGGCCGACCAGCCGTTCCGCCAGGTCTTGCCCGGCCGGGCCCAGAAAC
>NZ_JBFUGX010000262.1:0-5560 GCF_056402675.1 Polaromonas sp. P3_C2
CGCGGATCGAGGCGTTGGCCGCCTGTCGCAACGGCTGCATGGCCATGGTCTGCGGCGCCGGCACCGTGAGCTTGCGGCCCGCACCGGCGGCAACCGGAGCGGCGCTCTCGGCTGGAGTTTCCTGCGCATCCACAATTGGAGCGGGCTTGTCCTGCGTGGTCGACTTCAGTATGGGCTCAACGGTCGCGATAGGCGCAATAGGTGCAATAGGTGCAAGCGTGACGGGTGCAGCCGCAGYAGCCGCATCAGCACGGCGCAAGGCCTCAAATGTAGCTTCCATGGCGTCAAAACGCGTCATCAGGGGTTCGAATTCCTGGGTTGAAGCCGCATCAGAGCCGAGATGTTCGATTTCGGACTCAATCCGGTGAGCCATTTCGCCTAACCGCAATGCACCTGCCAGCCGGGCGCTGCCTTTGAGCGTGTGAAGTGCACGGAGGACTTCCATGCGTGCGCCCTGGTTATCAGGACGTGAAGACCACTGCCGCAGTGCGCCCCCCAGCTGGGGCATGAGTTCTGCAGCTTCTTCTTCAAAAATCGGAAACAGGTCGGGATCAATCGCATCGACCGCATCGATTTCGTCGTCCTCGTCTTCCTCGAAGTTCGAGTTCACTGGTGCAGCCACGGTCGCTACCAGCCGGGCAGGCGGAGAGACGACAGCAGCAGGTGGAGGCACCGGCGTGACCTGAGCGGGGACAGGCATTTCAATTACCTGAGCCGGCGTCACTTCTGGCTCTGGTTCCAGTGAGCGCACCGGCTCTACAGAGACCGTTTCCACCTCCACCGATTCGGGGGAGAAGTCGAAGTCGGAAAAATCGTTACCCGGTGGCAAAACCGAATCAGAGAAATCGAGTTGCTTCAGCCTGTCAAGGATGGTTGCATCCGCCTCCTTGAGAAAACCCGCGGCAAACTGGTGCAGAAGCCGGCGGATGTCTTCCGCTGCATCAACAAATACCTGCCCATACCTGGCGGCGCCATTGCTGTGGTGAACGCTGGATTGCTGCAAAGCCTGTTCAAGCGCCCGAGCCATTCCGGACAGGGCATGGAACCCGACAGTCGCGGAACTTCCCGCGAGGGAATGGGCCAGGGCGACGGTAGAGTCACTGACCGGTTGGTTCAGCTCGAGCGCCCATTCGGCCACCTCAGTCACAAGCCGGCGTGACCATTCATCTGCTTCATTCAGGTAGACGTTGTAAAGCGGAATTCCAATGCGCAAGGCACCGATGACCTTGACCTGTTCGTCACCATTGCCATCCAATGGCAGCACACTGTYAGCTGCATCGACCGCATCATCCGTCTTCAGAACTTCGGCAGCCTGCAAGTGTTGCGGTTGCCCKGCCAGACCGGCGCCTTCGGCCGCTGCCGGCAATTGTTTGTGCCCCTCAGGGGTGAAATCAAAGACCACAGGCGTTGGCTGTTCAGCCGCCACGGCCTCGGTTTGAAAGTGCTTGTCGAAATCCGCGTCCGACAGTTCGATCGGTTCTGTTGCATTTATTTCCAGGGATGCGAACGGCTCCGCCGAAGCGGGCGGCGTTGACGCTGGTGTTGTATCAGCCGTCGCAGAAACTGCGGACAAACTGCCGAAATCAATGCCTTCAATTTCTGCCACAGACGGACCTGCAGGCTCCGCAGGGCTCGCGGTCGCAGCTGCACCTTCCGACTCAAACATGAGGTCAAAATCCAGATCCGTCACGACGGCCGGGTCGGCAACAGGTTCAGCACCCACGGTTTCGGGAACACCTGAATCCAGCTCCAGCTCAGGTGCCAGCGCTGTTGGCATTGCTGCCGCCACGGCGGCCACAGGAACCTCGGCAGCATCGACTACGGCAGTCACCAGGGGGCTGTAACGGCCCTCCGTGCGCATCGCATCGGCACTGGCTCGGAAGGTAGACGCCGACCACGATCCATCGCGATTTCCCGCAATGTCTTCAATCCACTTTGCAAAACCGCCCATGGCTTCCAGCGATAAAGCCCGGAACTCATCCGTGGCAACCTTCTGGTCGGCCAGCCAGCTATTGAGCATCTGCTCAAGCGACCACGCCGCCTCGCCGAACTCGTTGAGTCCCACCATGCGGGAGCTGCCCTTGAGCGTATGAAAAGCACGCCGCAAAACCGTGAGTTGAGATACATCGGCCGGATCATTGACCAGTGCAGCCAAAGCTTGCTGGCCGTTGCCGACAACTTCGCGTGCCTCCTCAAGAAAGATGTCACGGAGGTCGTCTTCTTCAAAATCATCCGACGCGGCCGGGCTCTCAGGCGCCGCCTGCACCGGCGTTACGGCAAATGCCAAGGTCGTCAGCGCCTCCGCAGCAACACTCGCGTTGCTTCCGGAAACTGCGACGGCGGCTTCGCGCGCACTTTGCGCAAGCGCAGGTTGTTCGGCCAGCGCCGCATGCGTGGCCAGCGTGTCAAGTTTGAGCGTGAGGTTGTGGTCCGTTTCGCCAAGACCCGCATCCTGCACAACAGAAATCACTTCCTGTGACAGCACATCATTGTTGACCGTGACAGAGGTCGCCGCACTACCGGCGTTCTGGGTCCGGCCCATCAAAGGCTTGAGCTCGCCTTTTTCCGCGTCAAACACAAACAGTTTTTTCGCCAGCGCCGGCTGGTAATTCAACATATCGATGAGGAAACTCAAGGCGCCAAGGTTGTTCCCGAGGTGCTCGAATGTTCCCGCTGCACGCGCGCGCTGTTCATCAATTTCAGTGACCAGCATCTGCTCAACGCTGTCCCGCATGCGCAGCACGGCGTGCGAGGCCTGATCAAGCCCTAGTACCGACAGCACGCCACGCATTTGTGAAAGCTGGCCGGGCACGGATTGAAGCGCGACTTTGTCCTGCGGGTTGCGGAAAAACACATCAAGTGATTTTTCAAGCTCACCCAGCGACACACGCAACTCACCGACTACGCTGCCCATGGTCTGCTTGTCGCTGACCCGGCGGTACAGCTCTTCCATCCAGCCTTCCAGAGGCTGTGGCTCGCCGCCTGCACGGACGCCTTCCAGCCGTTCAGCAAGATTGGCGGTTCTCACAGCCAGCTGGGGATCGTTGGGATCCAGGTCATCAAAAGCGGCTTCAAGGTAAAGCACCGAGGTGGCCACTTCCATGGCCAGTTCTATTCCAGGGGCCTGACCAGACCGGACCGTCGTATCCACGGCGCGAGTCAGCGCCTGCGCGAGTGGTTCGCTGGGCGGATGAAGCTTGAGCAGAGAATCCGTGACGAGGCTGAACTGGTCCGTCACGGACTTGAATTTATTGGCGTCCCCGGCGGAAAGCGACGACCAGGTTTCTTTCGCAGACGTGATGCGCTTGCGGGCCTGGGCGAGCAGAGCCGGATCAAAACGCCCGAATTGAACGAGCTCATAGTCCACCGGTTTGAATCGGTTGAGACCGTAGGCTGACCGGATTGCCGAAAGTGCAGGCGTGTCGCTGGCGCGAGGAGAAACAGCCTGTGAACAGAAGAAGAGCAAATCCTGCGCCAGCCGATCCGATACCCCCGTATCACCCTTGGCAAGCGAGGCATACTGCATCAGGATTCGCGATGCAGCTCGCCGTACATAGATGTCCGACCCGAGCAACTCATGCGCGACCGCTTCGAAATAGGCCGCCGCGATCTTCCAGAATATCCTGGGTTGGCGGTCCGCCTGTCTGGCCGCAAATCCGAGGCTGAGCTCCTTCATTTTTTTGGCTGCCTGCGGTGCCTTACCCTTCATGATTTGAAGCACCGATTGATCCATGACAGCGCGAGCACCATCATCGTAATTGCGGGGCTCCGCTGTCGTCGCCAGTTCCGGCTCCAGCCAGCGCCACTCAAGCGGCCACAAGTCAGCCGGATGAATGCGGTCGGCCCGCACCAATTCCTGCACATCACGGTATTGGGGGAAAAGCGAAACGGGTGACACGGGCTTGTCGGCCAGCACACCTTCAAGATACTCGGTCAGCGCAAAACTGGCGCGTTCGATTTTTCCGGCAGCGTCCTGGCTGCATTGCTCAGGTTGCTGCACAAATTTCTGTACCGCAGCTTCCATCGCCCGCAACACCAAGGCTGGCCCCGCAAGGCCCACCATTTCAAGCGCGCCCACGGCCTGATGCAGTTGCTGCCGTGCGATGCGCAACTGGCTGGCGTCAAGCGCCGCAAGATCGGACCCACGCGCGGCTTCTGCGTCCCGCACAAAACGCTTCAGCGCTTTGGCAGCACCGTCCAGCGACTTGCGAAGTTCGTCAAGTACCCAGGCCAGGGGGCCCAGGTCATTGACAGCGAGGTCGAGCTCGGCAGCTGTTGAGTTCGGGACGTTGGATTGCATAGATAACGGGCCGGTTCAGGAATCGGTGTCAAGGGCGAAAGCTGCGTTCAGCGCACGACAAGCTGGCATCAGGCGATCTTGAATCGGGACACCGACTGGCGAAGCTCTTCGGCCATGCGGGAAAGGTCTCGCACCTGCTGTGCCGTGGAACGGGTACCTTCTCCCGTTTGCTCCGTCACCGCGAAAATGTGCTGAATATTGCCGGCCACCACGTTCGCCGATGCGGCTTCGCGGGAGGCGGAGTTTGAAATTTGCTCAATCAGGTCAGCAAGCCGGCGTGACACCTGGTCAATCTCGGTCAGCGCGGTACCCGCGTTATCGGACAGCTTGGCCCCTTCAACCACACCCTGCGTGGAGCGTTCCATAGCGGCCACGGCATCCTGCGTGTCGGTCTGAATTGCTTTCACCAGGGCCGAAATCTGGCGCGTAGCATCTGCGGAACGTTCAGCCAGTCGCTGCACCTCTTCCGCAACCACGGAGAAGCCTCGTCCGGCTTCACCGGCCGAMGCGGCTTGAATGGCGGCGTTCAGTGCCAGCACGTTGGTCTGTTCGGTAATGTCTGAAATCAGTTCGGTAATTTCACCAATCTCCTGCGAGGACTCACCAAGTCGCTTGATCCGCTTGGAGGTTTCCTGAATCTGGTCGCGGATGGAGTTCATACCGCCGATGGCGTTCTGCACAGCCTGCAGGCCGGATTCGGCGGCGGTCAGCGATTGGCGCGCCACCTGGGAAGATTCCTGCGCCTGTGTGGACACCTCGTTAATTCGGGATGCCATGTCAAGCACTGACTGGCCGGTTTCACGAATCTCGCGCAGCTGCTCAGTGGACGCTGCCAGCAGTTCGGTAGAGGTACTTTCCACCTGGGCCGTCGTTTGCGCAACGCGGGTCGCCGTGTTCTGTACGTTACCCACCAGCTGCCGCAACTCTTCCACCGTGTAGTTCACCGAGTCGGCGATAGCGCCGGTAATGTCCTCGGTCACAGTCGCTTCCTGCGTCAAGTCACCTTCAGCCACTGTCTGCAACTCGTTCATCAACCGCAAAATGGCGGCCTGGTTGGCGTCGTTGACGCGCTTGGCGTCCTGCTCTTGCCCTTTCGCTTCCTGTCGCTGGGTTTCAGCAACAGCCTGACGCTGCTTACTGTCTTCCACCTGCAGCTTGGCCAGGCCAGCTGCGCACAATAGGGCAAAGGTAGCAGCACCCGCGAGGATGGCCAGCGACAAAACGCTCAGACCGGTTTGCAGCGACAACTTGCCCTGCAAA
>NZ_JBFUGX010000263.1:0-5556 GCF_056402675.1 Polaromonas sp. P3_C2
GGATGGGCCAGCGCACGCCGTCGGCACAGATTTGCGGCTCGAACCACACCACGAGGAACACGCCGATGAGGCCCAGCAGCACTGGCGGCAGGATCAGCTTCCAGCTCAGCCCGGCAAAAAAAATCACCGCGAGCCCCGCGGCCAGCACCAGCAGGGAGGTTCCCAGATCAGGCTGCTTCATGATGAGCCCGACCGGAACGAGCAGCAACAACCCGGCGGCCAGGAAGTCCAGCGGGCGTAGCTGGCCTTCGCGTTTCTGAAACCACCAGGCCAGCATCAGCGGCATGGCAATTTTCAGGATTTCGCTGGGCTGGATCACCACGCCCACATTGAGCCAGCGCCGAGCGCCTTTTTTGGTGACGCCGAAGATCGCCACCGCCACCAGCAAGGCCACGCCGGCGATGTACAGCGGCACGGCAAACGCCATCAAGCGCTGGGGCGGCACCTGGGCCACCACAAACATGATGGCGCCGGCAATCAGCATGTTGCGGCCATGGTCAACAAACCGGGTGCCGTGGTCATACCCTGACGAATACATGATCAGGAGGCCTGCACAGGCCAGCAAAAACACCGCAAACGCCAGCAGGCCGTCAAAGCCCTGGAGCAAAGGCAAGGTTCGCTGATAAAGGGAGGGTTTGTCGAAAACGGCGGCCATGCGCGGATTATCCGTCAGCCTTGAAGCCGGGAACGCGTGGCCGGGCATCCCGCGAAAGCGGGCATCGCTATCAATTACATAGCTGCTCGCGCTGGCCCTGATTGGCTTGAAACCCTGTTTCACTTAAAACCGGCATCAAACACCGCGAAACCCGGGAAATCGGCTCCGGCAAAACCTGTGGTGGCCAGCCCGTCTAACATGCGGCATGCGCACCACCCACCTGCTCTATCTCCACGGATTTCGCTCCTCCCCCCAATCCGTGAAAGCAAAAAAAATGGCCGCTGCCGTGCAGCAGCGCCATCCCACCGTTCACTGGTGGTGCCCGCAGCTGCCACCTTCGCCGCACGCCGCGCTGCAGATGGTGAAGGACGAAATTGCCGGCTGGCCCGGCAAGCCGGGCTACCAAAGCATGGGCGTGATCGGCTCTTCGCTGGGCGGCTTTTACGCCACTGCGGTGGCCGAACAGGCCGCTTGCAAGGCCGTGCTACTCAACCCGGCCGTGGAGCCGGCGCGCGACCTCACCCGCTACATCGGCGAGCAAACGGCCTGGCACAACCCGGAAGAACACTTTTTCTTCGAACCCCGCTTTGTGGATGAGCTGAAAGCACAGCACGCCGGGCCGCTGAAATCGCCGCAAAACTACCTCGCCATCGTTGCCAAGGGTGACGAAGTGCTGGACTGGCGTGAAATGACGGCCCGTTATGCGGGCGCTCACATCCGGCTGCTGGAAGGCGGCGACCATGCACTGAGCGACTTTGACCGGCATTTGCCGACCATCCTCGACTTCCTGGCATTGGCCTGAAATCTCTCTGAAGCAGCCCTGATTACACTAGTCTCAAGTCATCAAAGACACCAAAGGGATCCCGTTTTGTTTGTATTGTTTGAAGAAGCCGGCAAGTTCCTGGCCGGCCGCATTTTGTCCGAGAGCGATGCCTCGCTGCAGGTCGAGCTCGACTCGGGCAAGCGTGTGAAGGTCAAGGGCGTTAATGCCCTGCTGAAGTTTGAAAAGCCATCCCCTGCCGAGATGGTGGCCGCCGGCCAAAAGCTGAGCCACGATATTGAGCTGGACCTGGCTTGGGAATTCGCCAGCGAAGACGAATTCGGCTTTGCCGACCTGGCGCGCGATTACTTCAGCGCCGACGGCAAAGCCGCCTCGCTGGAGCAACAGGCCGCCGCGCTCTTTCGCCTGTATGACGCGCCGCACTACTTTCGCCGTGCCGGCAAGGGCCGCTTCAAGAAGGCACCGGCGGAAATCCTGCAGCAGGCGTTGGCCGCCATCGAAAAGAAAAAGCAGGTCGCAGCGCAAATCACCGCCTGGGCCGAAGAACTGGGCCGCGGCGAATGCCCGGCGCCGGTGCGCGATCAGCTTTACAAAATCCTCTTCAAGCCCGACAAGAACAGCGCCGAATACAAGGCAGTCGTCGAAGCCTCGCGCGCCACGCACACCGCGCCGCTCGATTTGCTGCAAAAGGCCGGCGCCATCGCTTCGCCTTACCAGTTTCACTGGAAGCGCTTTTTGTTTGAGAACTTCCCCAAGGGCACGGGCTTTCCGGCGCTGCAAGCGCCTGAAGTCAAGGACGAGCTGCCGCTGGCCGATGTGAAGGCTTTCTCCATCGACGACTCAGCCACCACCGAGATCGACGATGCGCTGTCCGTGCAGGGCCTGGGCAGCGGCACTGTCACGCTTGGCATCCACATCGCCGCGCCGGGCCTGGCCGTATTGCCCGGCAGCCCGATCGACACCGTGGGCCGCGCGCGGCTTTCCACCGTGTACATGCCCGGCTACAAGCTGACCATGCTGCCGGATGAAATCGTCAAAAGCTACACGCTGCAGGAAGGCCGCAACTGCCCTGCGCTGTCGCTGTACCTCACGCTGGATGAGGCCACACTCGAAATCAAGGAAAGCGCCACCCGACTGGAGCTGGTGCCCATCGTCAGCAACCTGCGCCACGACGTGCTGGACAGCACCTTCACCGAGGCTTTTTTTGAAACCGCGCAAAGCAATCCGCCTACCGGCGTGCAATGGGGTGTGGAGCTGACCTTTCTGCACCGGTTGGCCAAACATCTGAAGGCGCAGCGCGAAATCGTGCGCGGCAAGCCAGAAAACTTCAACCGGCCAGACTACAACTTCAGGCTGGACAACCCCACAGGCGGCGAGCCCCAGGGCAACGAGACGGTCAGCATCAGTACGCGCCAGCGCGGCGCACCGCTGGACTTGATCGTGGCCGAGGCCATGATCCTGGCGAACAGCACCTGGGGCGAGTGGCTGGCCGAGCACGGCGTGCCCGGCATTTACCGCAGCCAGGCCAGCCTCTTGCCCGGCGTGAAAGTGCGCATGGGCACCAAGGCCCTGCCGCATGCGGGCATCGGCGTCAAAAGCTATGCCTGGAGCACCTCGCCGCTGCGCCGCTACACCGACCTGGTCAACCAGTGGCAAATCATTGCCTGCGCACGCCATGGCCGCACGGCGGCACTGGCTGCGCCGTTCAAGCCCAAGGACGCCGAGCTGTTTTCCATCATCTCGGGCTTTGATGCCGCCTACAGCGCCTACAACGGGTTCCAGGCCGGCATCGAGCGCTACTGGACACTCAAATACCTGCAGCAGAACAACATCACCGAGCTGACCGCCACCGCCTTCAAGGACAATCTGGTGCGCGCCGACGAGTTGCCGCTGGTGCTGCCGGCCGCCGGCGCGCAGGGCCTGCCGCGTGGCGCGAAAGTGCGTATAAAGCTGGGCGAGATCGACGAGATCACGCTGGATATTTCCGGCACAGTGGTCGAGCGGCTGGACGTGGAGATGGATGAGTCTCCTGATCCGCTGGGCGAGGAGGATGGCGAGTCCGAGATGGCCGCCGGCCCGATCTCGATTGCAGTCGATGTCAATGAGCCACAAACCGATGCCGCTGTGGCGGCTCCGGTCGCCGGTTAACACCGCAATACGCTCATAAACACCGATAATCTCTTCCTGTGAAGTCACCAAGCACACTGCAAATCGCCCTGGGCGCCTCCATCGCCTTTCATGCGGTGTTGCTGACGGCGCGTTTTGTTGATCCGGACCGCTTCAACCGCGTCTTTCAGGACACGCCGCTGGAAGTGATCCTGGTCAACGCCAAGTCCAACGAAAAGCCTGACTTTGCCAAAGCCATCGCGCAGGCCTCGCTGGCCGGTGGTGGCGACATGGAAAAAGGCCGCGCCACTTCTCCCCTGCCGCCTTCGGCCCTGATGGAGCTGGGCGACGCCACCGAAGACGCCCAGCGCAAGGTCGATTCCCTGCAGGAGCAGCAAACCCAGTTGCTCGCCCAAATCAAAAAACAGCTGGCATCGATGCCGCCGCCCGACCCCACACAGCCCGCCAACAACCCGGCGCAGGCCGAGCGCGAGGAAAAACGCAAGCAGCTCGTCAAGATCCTGGCGGAAATCGAGCGGCGCATCAACGAAGAAAACGCACGGCCGAAAAAGCGCTACATCAGCCCGGCCACACGTGAAGAGGTCTACGCCGTTTATTACGACGAACTGCGCCGCAAGATTGAAGACAAGGGGACGGTGAACTTCCCCGAGCTGGCCGGCAAAAAACTGTACGGTGAACTCACGATGATTGTGACGGTGAATTTTGACGGCAGCGTGATCGACACGGAAGTCGTGCAGACCTCGGGCAACCTGACGCTGGACCGGCGGGCGCAAAGCATCGTGCGCGGCACGGGGCCTTTCGGCAAGTTCAGCGATGCGATGCGCAGCAAGGCGGACCAGATCGTGGTGGTGTCGCGCTTCAAGTTCACGCGCGATGACACGCTTGAAACCAAACTCACCAGCCGCTAGCCCCGACTGCTGCTTTCAGCCCCACGCACATGAACACCCGGCCCCGCCATGGATAAGTATTACGTCCTGGGCAATCCGATCGCGCACAGCAAATCCCCGCTGATTCACGCACGATTTGCCGAGCTCACGGGGCAATCCCTGCAATACGAACGCCTGCTGGTGCCGCTGGAGGCGTTCGGCGCCACACTGGCTGAACTGGTACAGGGCGGCGTAAAAGGCTGCAACGTCACCGTGCCTTTCAAGCTGCAAGCTTTTGAAGCCGCAAGCACACGGACCGACAGGGCGCAATTGGCCCAGGCCGCCAACACGTTGGTGCTGCAAGGCGGCGCCATCCACGCCGACAACACCGACGGCGTGGGCCTGGTGAACGACATCCAKAACAACGCCGGTGTTTCGCTGGCCGGGCGCGATGTGCTGCTGATCGGCGCAGGCGGTGCCGGCGCCGGCGCGCTGGCCACCCTGCTGGCGGCCGGGCCACGCCGTCTGGTGCTGGTCAACCGCACGCGGGCGAAAGCCGACGCGCTGGTGGCACGGCACCGGGCACACTCGTCCATGCAGGGTTTGCTACAAAAAACGGAGCTACTCGCGCACGACCTGCAAGGTCTGCAGGGCTATTTCGATGTAATTGTCAATGCCAGCGCAAGCAGCCTGACTGGCGCGGGGGTGCCGGTTCCGGCGCGGGTGCTCAAGCCCGGCGCGCTGGCCTGCGACATGATGTACGGCCCCGCCGCGGCGGGCTTCATGGCCTGGGCCCGGGAAAACGGCGCAACGCCGCGCGACGGGCTGGGCATGCTGGTGGAGCAAGCCGCCGAGGCCTTCGCCCTGTGGCGCGGGGTTCGTCCGCCCTCTGCCCAGGTATTGCGGGAAATGCGGGCGCAGCTGGCATGAAGGCATGCACGCCATGAAAGCACTCTTCAGGCTCATCGGCCTCGGGCTGCTGGCAGGCCTGGCGCTGCAACTGTTTTTTGTGACGCGCATCGCCATGATGGCCGTGGTGGACCCGGAATCCACCGCTTTTCAGCGCTCGGAAGCCTACCTGGTAGTGCGCAACACCGGATCCCTCAAATGGCAGCAGCAATGGGTGC
>NZ_JBFUGX010000264.1:0-5552 GCF_056402675.1 Polaromonas sp. P3_C2
GTATCTGGCGACGGCCATCGCTCAGGGTTTTGTAGCGGAAGGCCCAGCCCGAGTAAAGGGTGAAGAGTTTGCCGTTGGGCTTTTGCTCATGCAGGATGGTTGTGCCGGCGGCTACCTGCAAGATGCCAGTGCGGAAGGCCTCGATGAACTGGAGCTCTTCCGCTTTCACGGGCATGAATGCACCGGTCTTGCGTAAACCGCAAGCATTACAGCGAGGCGGGCAGATGGCTGATGTTGGCGTCGGAATGCTCATGGAAGGCACATCTTAGGCGCATATGCCTGTGTCTTTTGACATTGTGAGGTGTGCAGTCCGTCGTTACATTCGGCGCAATGAAAAAAATAAGCACCACTTTGTATGAAATTCTTTACGTCAGCACACTCGCGCCGGAGGCGCCGTTGAGCGTAGTGGGGGATATTGCGGCCAAGGCTCGCCTGGTCAATGCGGAGCGCGACATTACGGGACTGCTGATTTTTGACGGCATGCGCTTTTGCCAGCAACTGGAGGGCGACCAGAAGCAGGTGCTGGCGTTGCTGGAGCGCATCCGCCAGGACACCCGCCACATCAACATGCAGGTTCTGCACCACGACGAACTGGCTGCCCGGCGATTCCGGCGCTTCAGCCTGGGTTACTGCATGGTCGACGACGACGACGTGCTGGACCGGATGGAGCAGATGGACGGGCAAGTTGCGCTGGAGGCATTTGTGGGGCTGCTGTCCAGGCTGGATCTCGACGCCTGAGGTTCAGCCCTGCAGCGCTTGCCACATTTCCTGGTCGCGTTCGGCTGTCCAGATACGCGGGTTCTTGATGCCGCTGGCTTCGTCAAATGCGCGGCTCACGTCAAACGGCAGGCAGTGCTCGTAAATAAACACATGACCGAAGATCGGGTCCATGCTTTTGCGGGTGTGGTCCATGGCGGCTTTGAGGTCCATGCCGGCGGCGGCGGCTTCCTTGCCCGCCTGGTACAGCGTTTCGACCCAGCGCTTCGTATAGTCCAGTGCCTTGTTGACATTGGCAGCGCCCTTCATGGCCTCGCCGCGGCCGGGCACGATGGCTTCGGCTTTGAGCGCGCGCAGGGCTTCCAGTGTGGCGGGCCATTCCTCCAGCTGGGCGTCGCCGGTGTAGACGCCGGCCTCGTACTCGACCAGGTCGCCTGAGAACAGCACTTTTTCTTCTTCGACCCACGCAATCGTGTCGCCGCGTGTGTGGCCGGGGCCCGGGTGCCAGACCTGCACCTTGACACCGCCCAGGTCCAGCACCAGCTTGCCGGGCACTTCGCCCTTCACCGGGTTGCCGCCGTCGATGACCAATGTCGGCCAGGTCAGGCCGGGCACGCTTTCGGCGTTGCGAAAGAGACGCGGAAAGCGTTCCATCTCGCTTTGCATGTCCTGCGCGCCGCGCTCGACGATGAGCTCGTACGTGCCCTGGCTGGCGATCACTTCCGTGGCGCCTTCCGCAATGTAGGCACTGGCGCCCAGCACCCGGACCGCGTGGTAATGCGTGAGCAGCACATATTTGATGGGCTTGTCGCTCACGGTGCGGATGCGGGCGATCAGGTCTTGCGCCATGGCCGGGGTGGCGGTGGCGTCGCTCACCATGATGAATTTGTCGCCAATGATCACGCCGGAATTGGGGTCGCCCTCGGCGGTATAAGCCCAGCAATGTGCGCTGAGCTGCTCAAAGGTGATGACCTTGTCGGTGAGATCGGACTGCGAGGCGAAGGCTTTGGACATGCGGTTCCTGTGTCTGGGACGCTGTGCCGCCGGTTCAATGAACCCGGCGGCAGTTTTGGGTCATTTTACTTAAACGTAATGCGTTACGGATAGTTGAACCAATACACCTGCCCGGTGAAAACGATTTTCAAGGTCGCTATTGATTTGATAGCTGCTTGCGCTCGTCCTGATTGGCCTGCAAGGCAATTTGATGCCAAAAAAAGGGCCCTGCAGGCGAGGCCGGCGGCAGGGCGCTACCCGCGGATTGCCAGCCAGGCAACCGCGCTGTCGGCCAGGGCTTCCAGGGAAGCATTTCCGGCCAGGGTCAACACCCCCGGCTCGGCCGAAGGGTCCTGCAGCGCCTCGAACTGGCTGGCGACCAGGCTGGGCGGGTAAAAGTGGCCCGGCCGCGCGGAGACGCGCCGCAGGGATTCGGCCTGGCTGATGGCCAGGTRCACAAACTGCAGACCGGGCACGGCGCCGCGCAGGCTGTCGCGGTAAGCGGCCTTGAGGGCGGAGCAGGTCAGCACCACACCGGCCGGGTGACGCGCCAGCTCCACACCCAGCTGGCGCAGCCAGTCGGCGCGGTCCTCGTCCGTGAGGGGAATGCCTTGCTGCATCTTCTGGATGTTGCCGGAGGGATGAAAATCATCGCCTTCGATCAGCGGCAACGCCAGCTGGTCGGCCATCAAACGCCCGACCGCCGACTTGCCGCAGCCGGCCACACCCATAACCACCACATGGACTGCCGGCGTGGCGAGGCGCACACCGGGCGCGGAGAAGGAATGGGTCTGGGAAGCTGGGGCCATGCCCAAATTATCGCGGCCCGCCGTGCCTTTACGCGTCGCGCCCGCGATATCTGCCAGGCACCGGTTTTTTTGAGCAAAGCGACAGCCATGGCGCGCTGAGCCTGCCGCAACACAATTGCACCGGGTTTGGTATGGTTGCGCGATGGCCTCTTCCACGAATGATTTTGCGACCTACTGCTGCGAGCTTTTGTCAGGCGTCGGGCGCTGCACGGCCAGGCGCATGTTTGGCGGGTTTGGCATCAGCACCTCGGGACTGACGCTGGCCCTGGTGGCCGACCTGGGCGGCGGCGAGAAGCTGTGGCTCAAGGCCGACGCGGAGACCCGCAGCCTGTATGAAGCCCATGGCTGTGAGCGGTTCACCTATGAGATGACACGCAATGGCGTCAGCGCGCCGCACAGTCTCAACTACTACGCGGCACCCGAAGAGGCGATGGAGTCGCCCGCCGTGATGCTGGAGTGGGCGCGCGTAGCGCTGGAGTGTGCGTTGAAGGCGCGTGCGGCCAAGGCGACCAAAGCGCCCAAGACAGCGAAGGCGAGGAAAACGCCAAAGGCGCCGGCAACCAGGACCGCCAAAACGGCCAAGCCCCGAACCAGGCGCCCATAAAAAAACCCGCAGCCTTGCGACTGCGGGTTAAACGGTTTTCCCGGAGTAAAACTGTTGGCTATCTGCGCTTAGACCAGGTTGGACATGGCCAGCACGTTGTAGTTGCGCGGCTGGAGCTGATTGTCCCTGTAGGCGTCAAAGTCGTGGCCGGTGACGTGAGGCCGGGCGCGGGCAGTGACGAACACCACGGCAACGGGGGTCAGCACCGCTTCAACAGCGGCGACAGCACCCATCGCCATCCCGCGGACCAGGCGGCCCAGGGCGCTGGTGGCCAGGCCGAAGGCGGCACGCAAGTCACCCAAAGGCTGCATCACGCCGGCGCGCCAGCCGGAAGTCTCTTTCATCTCGGGCACTTCGGCGCAGGCCGTTGCCGGCTCCCAGCTGAAATAAGCGGAAGCAGCGTGACCAGCGCTGAAGGACTCCATCACCAGCGACTCACCCGCCCGCAGCGAAAGGCTTTCGCCCCGGCTGAGGAAATGGTCGCCGGCGCGGACCTGGATGTCCTGGCTGGCGGAGTCGAAGGTGGCCCAGACCCGGCCATGCGCAATTCGCAACACGCCGGCCTGCGAGGCGCGCAGCGTCAGCGCTCGGCCCGCACCCAGTTTCCAGAAGCCCGCCAGGCCGGCCACATGGCCGTTGGTGGCATCGGAAGCCTGTTGCAAGAAACGATCTCCTGAGAGGTGAGCTGCGTGGTCCATGGTGTTCTCCTAAAAAGGCACAAAGTGAGTGATGAGGGTTGAATCATCTCGCCACGGGCTTGCACAGTCCAATGAAATCGCGGTAAGCTATTGATTCCATAATCGCATCAATCAATTAGGCCCGAATTGCCCTATTTGGCCTTTTTCACCCTCACACTGTCATGCTCCATTCACAAACACACCTGCGCTCCCGGCCGATTTCCGCCGGCCAGTTAAGGGCTTTTGAGGCCGTCGCCCGCCACCTCAACTTCCGCGCCGCCTCGGAGGAGCTGGCCCTCACCCAATCGGCTGTGAGCCGCCAGATCCAGGGCCTGGAGGAAGACGTGGGCGTGAGCCTTTTTCACCGCCATACCCGGGCGGTGGAGCTCACCACCGCCGGCGGCATCCTGCTGCGGGCCGTCACGCCCTCGCTGGAGCGCATTGACAACGCCGTGCGGCAGATACGCCAGACCGCCGGGCGCAAGAGCGTTTCGCTCACCACCTTTGCCTCGTTTGCCTCGATGTGGCTGATTCCGCGGCTGGAGGGCTTTCAGCGCGACAACCCCGACATCGACATCCGGATTGATGCGTCAGACGTGGCGGTGGACCTGGACATTTCTGACCTGGACCTGGCGCTGCGCTACGCCCCGGCCAGCCACATGCCGCCAGGCGCCATACGCCTTTTCGGCGAGCAGATCACGCCCGTCATCAGCCCCTGGCTGCTCAAAAGCGGGCCGCGCCTGAAGAAGCCAGACGATCTGGCACAGTTCACCTTGATTGAGGCGGGCGACGCGCATCACACCCATCTGGAATGGCTGACCTGGCGCCGCTGGCTGGAAGAGCACGCCAGCCCCAAGCTGGAAGCCAAGCGCTGGCTGTACTTCAACTACGCCTACCAGATGGTGCAGGCGACGCTGACGGGCCAGGGCGTGGTGCTGGCGCGGCTGCCACTGATTGCCGAAAGCCTGGCCTCAGGCGATCTGGTGGAGCCCCTGCCGCAAATGCGCATGGAGTCTCCGATGAGTTATTGGCTGATCATCGGCCCGCGCAATGTGGCCCGGCCCGAAGTGCTGGCGTTTTGCGACTGGCTCAAAAGCCAGGCCGCGCTGACGCGCGAGGCGATTGGCGATGTGCCTGATCCGGATACCGTGGATTCCCTGGACTAGAAATAGGGCCCCCACGCTCCCCCACTTCGTATGGGTCGCTGCCCCCCCGAGGGGGTCGCCCGCCTGTGGCCCGGCAAAGCCGGTTCCACGGCTCATGCTGGGTTAAAGAATTCTTGGGGCACTACCAGTGGGGGCCGAGGGTCCGGCTTCGCCGGCCCCAGGCGCCGCCCCCTTGAGGGGGGAACAGGCTACACGCAGTGAGCCTGGACGGGGGTGTTTCTTATTACACATGCCGTTTTAACAGGCGCCCGGCGCGCGCCTGCACCCTGACGCTGGCCGCATCAGCAGCGCCGGCGACGTAGGCCAGTTCGCCGTTCACAAAGACTTTTTCAATGCCGTCCGAAAGCGCGATCGGGTTTTCGTACGTCGCCACGTCGCGCACTCGGACCGGGTCCAGCACCACGACATCGGCGTACCAGCCCGGCTGCAACTGGCCGCGCTGGTGCAGGCGGAAGTTGCGCGCCGAGAGGCCCGTCATCTTGTAGATCGCGGTCTCCAGCGAAAACAGCTGCTGCTCGCGCCAATAGCGCGCCAGCACCCGCGGGAAGGCGCCCCACAGGCGCGGGTGCGGATGCTTGTCATGCGG
>NZ_JBFUGX010000265.1:0-5538 GCF_056402675.1 Polaromonas sp. P3_C2
ACAGCGCAAACGACAGCGTCTTGTAGCGCGCCAGATGGATGCCCATGCTCTGCGCGGAAATCTCTGAGTCGCGAATCGCCACAAAAGCCCGGCCCGTGGGCGAGCGCAGGAGGTTGAGGATGCCCAGTGTGGCGGCAACGGTGATGACGAGGCAGAGGAAATAAAACGACTCGCCGCTGGCCAGCTTCCAGCCGAACATGTCGGGCACCTTGATGTGGATGCCGGCATTGCCGCCGGTGACGCTTTCCCAGCGTGCAAACACTTCTTCAACAATGAAACCAAAAGACAGCGTGGCCATACCGAGGTAAATGCCCTTCACGCGCAGCGCGGGCAGGCCCACGACCAGGCCTACCGCGGCCGACAAGCCGGCGGCGCAAACCAGTGCGATGGGAAAGGGCAGGCCTGCATTGGTCATCACCGCCTGCGTGTAAGCGCCGACGCCCAGAAAGGCCGCGTGCCCCAAAGAGAAGAGGCCGGTGAAACCCGCCAGCAACATCAGGCCCAGCCCGGCGATGGCGTAGATCATCACGAAGGTGAGTTGTGCGAGCCAGTACTCGGGAAACAGCCAGGGCGCGGCGAGCAACAACAGCATCAGCGCGCCATACCAGAACACATGGCCGGTGTGCTTCGCAAGCTTGATGTCTTGCCCGTAATCGGTTTTGAAAATAAAACGCATGACGGGTCAGACCTTTTTTCTCAGCTTTTCGCCGAACAGGCCGCTGGGCTTGACCATCAGCATGATGAGCACCACCACATAGGCAGCAATGTCCTTGAAGCCGTCGGGCAGATAAAAGCCCGAGAACGATTCGACCAGGCCGATGACAAGGCCGCCCACAATTGCGCCTGGCAGGCTGCCGAAACCGCCTACCACCGCGGCCGGGAAAGCCTTGAGCCCGATAAAACCCATGTTGGCGTGCACAAAGGTGATGGGTGCGAGCAAGAGGCCGGCAATCGCGGCGACGGCCGAGGCCAGCGCCCACACGAGGCCGTTAAGGCGTTTCACGGGGATGCCCATGTAGTACGCGGCCAGCTGGTTTTGCGACGACGCCTGCATGGCGATGCCCAGCTTGCTGTACTTGAACATCGCAAACAAGACGAGGCACAGCGCTGCGGTAGTGACGATGATGGCAACCTGCTCGACATTGATGACCAGCGCGCCCAGGCTCCATATCTGGTCTTTGTAGGGCACGGGCAGCACATAGGTTTCGGTGCCTATGCCGGGGATCATGGTGATGAGGCCGCGCGCCGTGTAGCCGACACCTATGGTCAGCATCACGATGGAAAACGCGGGCTGGCCGAGGATGGGGCGTATCACGAGGCGCTCCAGCACCATGCCGAAGAGCGCCATGCCCGCAATCGCGCTGATCACCGCCAACCAGAAGGGAAACCCCAGCAAGGTCATGCAGGCCAGGCCTCCGAAAGCGCCCAGCATCATCAGTTCGCCCTGCGCGAAGCTGACCGTCTCGGTGGCCTTGTAAATCAGTACAAAGCCCAGCGCGATAAGGCCGTAGATACAGMCCTGGGCGACGCCGCTGATGAGCAACTGCAGGAATTGCACGAAGCAGTCTCCCCTTTGATGAACTTTGGTTATAGCTGTCGCTTAAAGGTCTGTCGCTAGGGGTTGTTCCGAATACGTGTCGCATACGCGATCAAGCGTAATCCCTTACATGAGAGGAAATGTTCGTATAGGCGCAGGCTTGGGTTTCTACGGTGACGCATGGGAGCCTGTGGCCGCGAGCATCGAGCGCGGTGGTGTGCACTACATCGCGAGTGACCACCTCGCCGAGCTGACGCTGGCCATCCTGCAAAAAGACCGGCAGCGCGACCCTGCACTGGGCTATGCACGGGATGTGGTCCCCATGCTGATGAAGCTGTGGCCGCTGATGCAGGCGCGCAGCGTAAAGTTCATCTGCAACGCGGGTGGGCTCAATCCTGCGGGCGCGGCTGCTGCATTGCGTGCAGCCTTTGCGGCCAAAGGCTGGAAGGCGCGCATCGCGGTGGTCACGGGTGATGAAGTCCTGCCGCAGCTGGGGGCGATCGCACCGCCGCACATGTTCAACGGCCAGGGCTTTGAGTCCGTGCGCGAGCGCATGGTGTTTGCCAATGCCTATCTGGGCGCGCGGCCCATCGTGTCGGCGTTGCAGCAAAGCGCCGATATTGTGGTGACAGGGCGCGTCGCCGATGCGGCGCTGTTCCTGGCGCCGCTTGTGCATGAATTCAACTGGAAGCTGGAGGACGCAGAGGCGCAAGTGGATCTCGACCGGCTGGCGCAGGGTCTCGCGGTGGGGCACTTGCTCGAATGCTCGGGCCAGGGCAGCGGCGGCAACTTTGGCAGCCAGCAGGCGTGGAAGGCCATTCCCGATCTCGCCCATATCGGCTATCCCATCGCCGAGGTCAGTGAAGACGGCACGGCGCTGATCACCAAGGCACCGGACACGGGCGGCCGCATCAATTTCGATACGGTGCGCCAGCAGCTGCTGTATGAGGTGCATGACCCGGGACACTATGCCTCGCCCGATGTGGTGATGGATTTATCGGTGGTGCGGCTGGAAGACCTGGGCAACGATGCCGTGCGCATGACGGGCGTGCGCGGCCACACGCGGCCCGCGCAGCTCAAGGTGGTGGGCGGGTTTCGCGACGGCTACAAGGCCGAGGTCACCTGGGGCTTTAGCTGGCCTGATGCCTACGACAAGGCAGTGGCAGCCGTGGAGATGGTGAAAGTCCAGCTGAGGGACAAGCGCCTGGCACATGACGAACTCTTTGTCGAATTCCCGGGGCTCAACTCGGCACATGGCCCACTGGCGCCACTGCCTGCGCCTGCAGTGCTGGCGGAGCTCAACGAGGTCTGGGTTCGTATGGCGATCAGGACGCAGGACAAAGCGGTTGCTGAAGGTTTTGGCCGGCTCTTTCCGTGGATGGCTTTGAGCGGGCCGGCCTATACCTGCGGCTTTCACGGCCTGAACAACAGTAGCGAGTTGTTGGGCATCTGGCCTGCGCTGATTGACCGGCAAGCGGTTGAGGCGGCGGTGCGTGTGGAGGTGTTGCAGTCATGAGGGTGCAATTGGTGAAGCTCGCGCATGCGCGCAGCGGCGACAAGGCCGACTGGGTGGACTTTGGCCTCTTTGCCTGGAACGAAACGGGTTACCGGCTCATCGAGCGCGAGGTGACGGCCGAACGCGTGCAGGCGCACTTTGCGCCCTGGCTGCCGGGCGCGGTGCAATGCTGGCGCTTGCCCAATATCCTGGCCCTCAAGCTGGTATTGCAAGGCGCGCTGCAAGGCGGCGGCGCGCGCAACCTGCGCCTGGACAGCCTGGGCAAGGCCATGGCGGCAGCGCTGCTGCGCATGGAGATCGAAGTCAGCGAGACGGAGCTGGAAGAAGCCCAGGCTGCCCCTCGCGTGGGCTGGTGGGGTGCCTGACGGGGATTGCGGGAAAATTTAAGCAAAAAAGGCCTGTAGGCCTTTTGTATCTGGCGCAAGCAGCTATCAAATAAATAGCATCCGGGTGGCAGGTGAAGGCACCTGGAACCCGGGCGTCAGGCTTTGGGAATCTTGCGGGGCTTGCCGAAATCGTCAATGGCCACGTAAGTCAGGCTGGCTTCGGTGACCTTGATGTAGCGGCCCTGGGCGCGAAAGCGCTCGGCATAGACCTCAACCTGGACCGTGATGGACGTGGTGCCGATACGGGTCACGCAGGAGAAAAACGACAGGATGTCGCCGACCCGCACGGGCTGCTTGAAAATGAACTGGTTGACGGCCACGGTCGCCATGCGCCCGTCCACGTGGCGGGCCGGTACCACCGAGCCGGCCAGGTCGACCTGCGCCATGACCCAGCCGCCGAAGATGTCGCCGTTGGCATTGCAGTCGGCCGGCATGGGAATGACCTTGAGCACCAGTTCCTTGTCGGTGGGCAACTGGACGTTCAGGGCGTCCTCGGCGTGAATGTCCGTATGGGTGCTTGATTCGGTAGACATAGGCACAATCTGAAAAAGTTATTACAACAACCTACACGATTGTCCCTCATGCGCTCCCGAGCTTCCGCTGTTGATTCTTCCCTGGCTGTGCCTGCCGCCGCGTCAGCGCCGGGCGCCGGCAAGGCGCTCGCGTTCCAGCGCTCGGACCTTGGCACCCTCAAACGCCTTTTCCCTTACCTGTGGGATTACAAATGGCGCGTGCTGGCGGCCCTGAGCTTCATGGTGGGCGCCAAGATGGCCAACGTGKGCGTGCCGCTCTTGCTGAAGAACCTGGTCGACGCCATGAACTTCAAGCCGGGCGACGCACAGGCGGTGCTGGTGGTGCCGGTGGCGCTGCTGCTGGCCTACGGCTTGCTGCGCCTGTCGACGACGCTTTTTACCGAACTGCGCGAACTGGTGTTTGCCAAAGCCACTGAAGGCGCGGCGCGGCGGATTTCGCTGGAAGTGTTCAGGCACCTGCATGCGCTCAGCCTGCGCTTTCACCTGGAGCGGCAAACCGGCGGCATGACGCGCGACATCGAGCGCGGCACGCGCGGCGTGCATTCGCTGATCTCGTACTCGCTCTACAGCATCATCCCGACGCTGATTGAAGTGACGCTGGTGCTGACGCTGCTGGCCGTCAAGTTCGACGTCTGGTTTGCCGGCATCACGGGCATCGCGCTCGTGTTCTACATTTTCTTCACTGTCACGGTGACAGAGTGGCGCACACAGTTTCGCAAGGCCATGAATGAGCTCGATTCGTCGGCCCACAGCCGCGCCATCGATTCGCTGCTGAACTACGAAACCGTCAAGTACTTCAACAACGAAGAGTTTGAAGCCGCACGCTACGACGAAAACCTGCAGCGCTACCGGCGTGCCGCCATCAAGAGCCAGAACACGCTGAGCCTGCTCAACACCGGGCAGCAGCTCATCATCGCCATCGGGCTGGTGGCCATGCTCTGGCGCGCGACCCAGGGGGTGGTGGACGGTCGCATGACCCTGGGCGACCTGGTGATGGTCAATGCCTTCATGATCCAGCTCTACATTCCGCTGGGTTTCCTGGGTGTGATTTACCGCGAGATCAAGCAAAGCCTGACCGACCTGGACAAGATGTTTGTGCTGATGGAGCGCGAGCGTGAAATCGCCGACGTGCCGGGCGCCCAGCCCATCGTCATAGACGGCACCCCGGCCGTGCGTTTTGAGAATGTGAACTTCGCCTACGACCCGGCGCGGCCCATCCTGCACAACGTGAGCTTTGAAATTCCGCCGGGCAAGACCGTCGCGGTGGTGGGCTCTTCGGGCGCCGGCAAGTCCACGCTGGCGCGCCTGCTCTACCGCTTTTACGATGTCCAGCAGGGCCGCATCACCATTGCCGGGCAGGACATCAAGCAGGTCACGCAGTCCAGCGTGCGCCAGTCCATCGGCATTGTGCCGCAGGACACCGTGCTGTTCAACGACACGGTGGAATACAACATCGCCTACGGCAAGCCGGGCGCCAGCCATGCCGAGGTCGAAGAAGCCGCGCGCGCGGCCCGCATCCATGGTTTTATTGCCTCGACGCCGCTGGGCTACCAGACCATGGTGGGT
>NZ_JBFUGX010000266.1:0-5524 GCF_056402675.1 Polaromonas sp. P3_C2
CGGCAACTGAGCGCGCTCTGTGCTGAGATAAAGAGCATCCGGCCGGACTTGCTGATTTGCGTGGACCACGAAGGCGGCCGCGTGCAGCGCTTCAGGACGGATGGTTTTACCCACCTGCCGCCTATGCGCGCGCTGGRCTCGCTGTGGATGAAGGACCAGCTTGCGGCCACCAACGCCGCCACCGCCTGTGGCTACGTGCTGGGTGCCGAGTTGYGCGCTTGCGGCGTTGATTTCAGTTTCACGCCGGTGTTGGACCTCGATTGGGGTGAAAGCGGGGTCATCGGCGACCGCGCCTTTGGCCGCGACCCGCGCGTGGTCACGCTGCTGGCCAAAAGCCTGATGCACGGCCTGCTGCAGGCGGGTATGGCCAATTGCGGCAAGCACTTCCCCGGCCATGGTTTCGTCAAGRCCGACTCCCATACCGACATCCCGGTCGACAAACGCAGCCTGAAAGCCATCCTGGCCGACGACGCCGCGCCTTATGAGTGGCTGAACACCACGCTCACCAGCGTGATGCCGGCACATGTGATTTACCCCAAGGTGGACGCCAGGCCGGCAGGTTTTTCGGAAAAGTGGCTGACTTACATCCTGCGCGGCCAGCTGGGTTTTGGCGGCGCGATTTTCAGCGACGACCTGAGCATGGCCGGCGCACGCCTCATTGACGGCAAGGAAGTCAGCTACACCGAGGCTGCTGTCACGGCGCTGAACGCCGGCTGCGACATGGTCCTGCTGTGCAACCAGTCGGTGGGGGAGGGCAAACCGGTGGACGAACTGCTGGACGGCATGGCCGAGGCGCTGCTCAAGGGCCAGTGGGAAGCGCTGGAGTCCAGCGAGCTGCGCCGGCTGGACCTGCTGCCCGCCACCCCAGCCCACGAATGGGACGAACTGATGCTGCACCCGGCGTATATGCACGCGATGGGGCYGATTCCCTGAGATGCGTTTGCCGGAGATGCTATTAAATGAATAGCTGATGGCGCAAGACTGTATTGGGTTTCAGGCCTTTTCCTTGTAAATTTGACCGATTCGAAACCCGCACGGACGGCTGTGGCCACACCGCAGTGGGGTCAGGCTGAAGGCCACTCCAGCCGGCCCACCGCATCCATATGCGTCAGGTACACCCGCAGGTCAAATTCATACTGGTGGTAGCGCGGCTCCATATGGGTGCAGAGCTGGTAAAAAGCCTTGTCGTGCGCTTTTTCCTTGATGTGGGCCAGTTCGTGCACCGCAATCATCCGCAAAAACTCTTCCGGCACTTCCCTGAACAGCGTTGCCACCCGGATTTCACGCTTGGCTTTAAGTTTGCTGCCCTGGACCCTGGAAACAGTGGTGTGTGTGCCCAGCGCATGGGCAATCACGTGCAGCTTGCTGTCAAAAGCGACTTTGGAAAGCGGCTCCGAGCTGCGTAAAAACTCGCTTTTGAGTCCCATCACGTAGTCGTACAGGGCCTTGTCCGTCCGCACGCCATGGGCAAGGGGGTATTTGGCAAGCAGCACCTCACCCAGCCGGCCCTGCGCCAGCAGCTGCTGCACCTGGGTCTGCAGACTGTCGGGGTAGCCGAGAAGGTATTTCAATAGCACCCCCGTCCAGGCTCACTGCGTGTAGCCTGTT
Source organism: Polaromonas sp. P3_C2 (assembly GCF_056402675.1). Lineage (NCBI taxonomy): Bacteria > Pseudomonadati > Pseudomonadota > Betaproteobacteria > Burkholderiales > Comamonadaceae > Polaromonas > Polaromonas sp. P3_C2. The sequence goes on from NZ_JBFUGX010000266.1 coordinate 1,609, forward strand.
CCCCCCTCAAGGGGGCGGCGCCAGCGGTCTGGCAAAGCCAGTCCCGCGGCCCCTGCTGGTGTGGAATCGGGGATGGCGAAGTGCGCGATCGTGGGCTAAACCTCACGTCGCAGCGCGGGGAAGAGAATCACATCACGGATGCTGGGGCTGTCGGTCAGCAGCATCATCAGCCGGTCTATGCCGACGCCGCAGCCGCCGGTCGGCGGCATGCCGTACTCCAGCGCGCGGATGAAGTCGTGGTCATAAAACATGGCTTCGTCGTCACCACTGTCCTTGGCTGCTACCTGGGCGTTAAAGCGCGCGGCCTGCTCTTCAGCGTCATTAAGCTCACTGAAACCATTGCCGAATTCGCGGCCGGTGATGTAGAGCTCAAAGCGCTCTGTCACCTCCGGACGGCTGTCGTTGGCGCGTGCCAGCGGGGAGATTTCGGTCGGGTGCTCCATGATGAAGGTCGGCTGCCAGAGCTTTTCTTCCACCGTTTCCTCAAAATAAAGCACCTGCAGGCTGGCCAGCGAACGGGTCGAGAGGCGGTCTTTTTCTTCGCTCATGCCGAGCTTCTTGAGGGCGTTCGTCAGCCAGGCCGCATCGTCCACATGCTTGCCGGCCTCGGTGTGCTTGAGGATGGCTTCACGGATCGTCAGGCGTTCAAAGGGCTTGCTCAGATCAATTGGTCCCCCGAGCCGGCCGGTTCCATAGTTCAGCTCGAGCGACCCGCAAACTTTTTGTGCCACGTCACGGATCAGCGCTTCGGTAAACGTCATCAGGTCCGAGTAATTCCACCAGGCGGCGTAGAACTCCATCATGGTGAACTCGGGGTTGTGGCGGACGCTGATGCCTTCGTTGCGGTAGCTGCGGTTGATCTCAAAAACACGCTCGAAACCGCCGACGATGAGGCGCTTGAGGTAGAGCTCAGGCGCGATGCGCAAAAACATCTCCTGGTCCAGCGCGTTGTGGTGCGTCTTGAACGGCTTGGCATTGGCGCCGCCCGGGATGGGGTGCAGCATGGGGGTTTCGACTTCAAGGAAATCGTTTGCGACCATGAATTCACGGATGCTGCTGACCGCCTTGCTGCGCGCCATGAACCGTTTGCGCGCCTCCGCATCCATGATCAGGTCGACATAACGCTGGCGGTATTTGACTTCCTGGTCGGCCATGCCGTGGAATTTGTCGGGTAGGGGGCGCAGGCTTTTGGTGACCAGGCGCAGGCTGGTCGCATGGATCGAAAGTTCACCGGTCCGCGTCCGGAACACTGTGCCGGTCGCCTCGACGATGTCGCCCAGGTCCCAGTGCTTGAAGGCGCTGTGGACTTCCTCGCCGACGCCCTCATTGTTGATATAGAGCTGGATGCGGCCGCCGGTAGGGCCGAACGAAGCATCCTGCAGCGTCGCAAAGCTCGCCTTGCCCATCACGCGCTTGAGCATCATGCGGCCTGCGACATGAACCTTGATCGCCAGCGGCTCGAGTTCCTCGTTGGTCTTGTCGCTGTACTTTTCGAAAACCTCTGCCGCCCGGTGCGTCGGCTTGACGTCGTTGGGGAAGGCGACGCCCCGGCCTTCGGCCTGCCGTTGGCGCATGGCCTTGAGCTTTTCGCGGCGTTCGGCGATCAGCTGGTTCTCGTCTTGGGCAGGGGGCACGGTGTTGTTATCGGACATGGTCAGAAGGTGTGAAAACGATCGGGGGCGCTGCCAAAGCCGGTTTGCAGCTGTTGCGGACAAAGCGCCAAACCGTTGATTTTAGTTTTTTAAGTGGCTGGTTTCCCCATTCAGGGCCGGCTGCCCCTATTTAAGCCTTGATAATCCCGCCTATGTACCTGCGCGCCGGCGTTTTTTCCCTGGGTTTGCTCATGGCCAGCCGCCTGCTCGGCCTCCTGCGGGAATCGGCCCAGGCCGCTGCTTTTGGCGCCACCGGACTTGGCGATGCGGTGATTGTGATGTTCACCCTGCCGGACTTGCTGGTCGGCATATTGTTCAGCGGCGCCCTGGGTTACGTGTTGTTGCCGGAATGGGCGCGCCAAACGCCTGCGCAACAGGATGCCAGCCAGAAAAAAGTCGCACGGGCGCTGCTCGGCACTGGTCTTGTACTGGCTTTGCTGATCTGGTTACTTCGGGGTGCGCTGTCCCATGCGCTTGCACCTGGCCTGCGCGGCGAAATGGCCATCCTTGGCCGTGACTCGCTGGCCTGGAGCGCCGCCGTGCTGCCGCTGGCCATGCTGGCCGCGCTCTGGGTAACGCGATTGCAGCATGAACGGGATTTCGTAGGCATGTACAGCGGCAATCTTGTGGTCAACCTGCTGCTGGTTCTTGCGCTGTTCCTGGCGCCGCAAAACAGCGGAGATCGAACTGTCTTTATCCTGGGCTGCTTCCTTGTGCTGGCGATGGTCGCGCGCCTCGGCTGGCTGGCCTGGCGGCTTCCGCAGGCTGCGCCGACTGGTCCGGCGGCGATGGCTATGCCGGCCCCGCCTGCTGCGGGCATATGGATCTGGGCCGGCCTGTCTTCGGGCCTGCTGCTGCTGTTGCCCCTGATGGGGCGCAGCCTGGCGTCCCAGGCCGGGGAGGGGGCCCTCGCAGACTTTAATTACGCCTGGAAGCTGGTGGAGTTGCCGCTGGTGCTCGCGGTGCAGCTCGTGGCCAGTCTGGCTTTTCCGGCAATCACCCGCACCGAAGTAGGCTCTGCGGAACGCGACAGGGCTTTGCAAATTGCCTTTCTCCTGGCCTGGACCCTGGCTTGCGCAGCGATCGCCGTGGTGGGCAGCTTTTCGCTGCCGCTTGCCCAACTGCTGTTTGGCTGGGGCCGCATGGATGCCGGGCATCTGGAAGTTATTGCGCGCTGGGGGGCCATCGGTATCTGGTCACTGCTGCCACAGGCTTTGATCGCCGTATTGCTGACAGTCATGGCTGCATCGGGGCATATGCACCGCGCAGTCTGGGCTTATGTCGCCGGCCTGACTGCGCTCGCCGTTGCAGCTTGGTCCGGGCTTGCCGGAGGCGCGCTTGTGATGGGGGCGCTCAATGCCGTACTGGCGGGCATCACACTCGCCATGTTATTTACCGAGCGCGAGCAGCTTCACCGGGCGCTGCCGTGGCGTGCCATGCTTGCCCCGTTGGCCGCTTGCCTGCTTCTGGTCGTGGCCAGTCGCTGGTTTGGCCGCTGGAATTTTCTGCCCAGCGCGCTGGCAGCCAGCTTTTTTGCGGTAGTGGTGCTGGCCAGCGCGCTGCTGGCCAGCCCTTTGCTGCGCAGTTTTCTGGGCCGCCAGCCGTTGGCCGTGCCGCAGGCCGGCGGGCAATAATGGCTTATTCCTCTTTCGTTCCATGATTGACTTACTGACCATTACCAACCAGCCGGAGCTGGCGAAACGCTGTGACCGGATGCCGGCCATGCGGCTGTTTGTGGACCTTGAACGCAATGGCAAGGCCGAGCGCCAGGCCGGGCGCAACACTTTCATCAGTACGCACCAGATTGACGATGTGGGCCGTGTCAAGGCAGTTTTACGGCATTCGCGTCTCATGGTTCGCGTCAATCCATACCGGCTCGATCAGCCGGCTGCAGCCCGTGCGGAGGTCGATGCTGTGCTTGCGCAAGGGGCCGACCTGCTGATGCTTCCGATGTTTTCGACCGCGCAGGAATTGCGGAGCTTCTGCGAAATCGTCGATGGCCGTGTGCCGGTAGTGCCCCTGCTCGAAACCGTGGGTGCGCTCGAATCGCTCGAGCAATGGCTGGACACGCCGGGGCTTGGAGAGGTCTTCGTCGGCCTGAATGACCTGCACTTGGCGATGGGCTGCCGCTTCATGTTCGAGCCGTTGGCCCAGGGCCATGTTGACCGCGTAGCGGCAGCGGCAAGGCGGCGGGGTTTACCGATGGGCTTTGGCGGGATCGCCCGCGCAGACGAGGGCTCACTTCCCGGCCGCGATGTTATGGG
>NZ_JBFUGX010000267.1:0-5516 GCF_056402675.1 Polaromonas sp. P3_C2
GTTCCTGGACCGCGTGAACGAGCTGGGCGCACACATCAGCCGCGAGTTTTTGGTGCCGGCCACCACTTGAAAGACGGCCTAACTTCTGCCGCCGCAAAGGGTCGGTACTGTTGTATGACGGGGCCTTGATGAAGTTGCACGTCAGGCACATCACCGACTACCGGTACACGGAGCCGCTGCGCTATGCGCTGCAGACGCTGTGGCTCACGCCGCAGTCCAGCCCGGCGCAGACGGTGCATTTCTGGAGCCTGGGCGCGCCCGAAAAACTTTTTACCCAGCGCGACGCCTTTGGCAACACCATCAGCTCTTACACCTTTGTGGGCAAGGATGCCGACAACGTGCGCTGGAGCCTGGTTAACGCGGCCGGCGATGTGGAAACCTTTGGCGTGGCGGAGTTCAACGACCCGGAAACCCTGCCGCATCCGTACTTCTTCCTGCGCGCCACACACCTGGCCGAACCGCACTGGGAGCTTGCCGAATTTGGCCGCCGCTTTATCCCGCAAAGCCTTGACGGCACTGCAAGCTTGCCGGCCCTGCTGGCATTGAGCCAGGGCGTGGCAGGCGCTGTGAGCTACCTGAAAAACAGCACCAGCGTGACGACCACGGCGCTGGAAGCCTTCAAGTCCGGGGCAGGCGTCTGCCAGGACCAGGCCCACGTCATGGTCGCCATCTGCCGCAGCCTGGGCTACCCGGCGCGCTATGTCAGCGGCTACTTCTACGCCGCCAACGAGCCCGACCTCGCCAGCCACGCATGGTGTGACGTGTGCCTCGACGTGGCCACCCGACGTTGGGTCAGCATTGACGTCACCCACAGCTGCTTGATCGACCAGCGCCACGTGCGCCTGGCCATGGGGACGGACTACAACGCCTGCCCACCCATCAAGGGTGTGCGGCAGGGCGGTGGGGAAGAGTCGATGACGGTGGAGATCACCATCGAGCCGGTTGTGGGAAACTAACAGCTTTCTGATTCCTCCAACCGCTCAGGGCGGCGAGACCACTTTCCCGCCTCGCGATGAGCGTAAAACCATGACGACAGACAAAACGGTTTGCCCGGTCTGCAGTGCCGATTGCACACTGCTTGATCCCGTCGACTTCAACAAGTCATGCAACTCGGCCCCCTTGGGTGTTTCCGGCGTGCCTGTAGCCTATGCGGTCTGCCAGAGCTGTGCTTTTTGTTTCGCGCCGGAGATTTGCGCGTGGAGTCTGCAAGAATTTGAGGAAAAAATCTACAACGACCAGTACGTTGTTGTCGATCCCCATTACGTACAAGCCCGGGCAGAAGCAAACGCAGCCCTCCTGCGTGAAAGATTTGGCGATCTGGCCCCCAACCTGAGGCACCTCGACTATGGTGGCGGCAATGGCGGCCTGGCCAGGTTGATGCGGGAAGCCCATTGGCAATCCACGTCATATGACCCTTTTGTGGACAGAAACCTCAGCGTTGAGACACTGGGTAAGTTCGACCTGATCACCGCATATGAGGTGTTTGAACATGTTCCGGACGTTTGGGCATTGATGTCTGACCTCAAGAAGCTAATGTCACCGGATGGCTTGATCATGTTCTCGACGCTGTTGTCTGACGGCCATATCAAGACCGGCGAGCAGCTGACCTGGTGGTACGCCTCGCCGCGCAATGGGCATATCAGCCTTTTCTCATCACGGAGCCTGGCGCTTCTTGCGCAGAACCATGGGGTTGGCTTTGGCAGTTTCTCGGAAGGTGTCCATGCCTTCTGTAACCATATACCGCCTTGGGCCGCCCGGGCTTTCGGCCAACCTTGATGGTGCGTGGCGTGGTGCAGTAACGCTCCTTTTTTGATAGCTGGTTGCGCTCATCCCTATTGGCCTGAGGCCGGATTTAATGCTGAAAATCCGCCCGCGGCATAAGCGCGAAGCGTGGCCGGTACCCGGGGGCTCCCCCGGGCTTCTGGAGGGGCCGCCGCTTTATTGTGGGGATATTTTCACAACAAGCGGTTGACAGTGGCTTTTCGCTCGGTCATAATCGTAGGCTTCGCTCTAAAAAAGCGAGGAATTCTGCCTAACGGAAGCGCTGCAAGTGGTTTGCGGTGTGGACGACAGGCCCAAGACTGATTGGCTGGTAATCCCAAGGGGTTGCCTTCCGGTGCAAGTTGGGAACACATTTAAATGATTCAAACGCAATCCAAGCTCGATGTTGCTGACAACACGGGTGCCAAGTCCGTGATGTGCATCAAGGTTCTGGGCGGCTCCAAGCGCCGGTACGCCAGCGTTGGTGACGTCATCAAGGTGAGCATCAAAGAAGCCGCTCCGCGTGGCCGCGTCAAAAAAGGCGAGGTTTACAGCGCTGTGGTCGTTCGCACCGCCAAGGGCATTCGCCGTGGCGATGGTTCGCTCGTCAAATTCGACGGCAACGCAGCAGTGTTGCTTAACGCCAAGCTGGAGCCAATCGGCACCCGCATCTTCGGACCAGTGACGCGCGAACTGCGCACTGAAAAGTTCATGAAGATCGTGTCCCTGGCTCCTGAAGTTCTGTAAGGACTCGCCATGAATAAAATCCGTAAAGGCGACGAGATCATCGTGATCGCTGGTCGCGACAAAGGCAAGCGCGGCAAGATTTCGCTGCGCAAAGATGACAGCTATGTGCTGGTGGATGGGATTAACCTGGTGAAAAAACACACCAAGCCCAACCCCCTCAAGGGTACCACCGGCGGCATCGTCGAAAAAAGCATGCCGATTCACCAGTCGAACGTGGCAATCTTCAATGCCGCTACCGGCAAGGCGGATCGCGTTGGCATCAAGCTCCTGGCAGACGGCAAAAAAGTGCGCGTCTTCAAATCCAGTGGCGAAGAAATCAAGGTTGCATAACATGGCAAAGACCGCACCTGTACAAGCCGCTTCGCAGGCTCGCCTGCAAGCTCAGTACCGCGAAAAAATCGCCCCCGGCCTGATTGAGAAATTCGGCTACACCTCGCCCATGCAGGWTCCCCGTATCACCAAGATCACGCTCAATATGGGCGTGAGCGAGGCTGTTGCTGACAAGAAGGTTATGGACAACGCCGTCGGCGACATGACCAAGATTGCCGGCCAGAAGCCTGTCGTGACCAAGGCCAAGAAGGCTATCGCCGGTTTCAAGATCCGCGAAGACCTGCCTATCGGCTGCATGGTGACCCTGCGCGGCGTGAAGATGTATGAGTTCCTCGATCGTTTCGTTACCGTGGCCCTGCCCCGTGTGCGTGACTTTCGTGGTATTTCCGGCCGGGCCTTCGATGGCCGCGGAAACTACAACATCGGCGTGAAAGAGCAGATCATTTTCCCTGAGATCGAGTACGACAAGGTTGACGCCTTGCGCGGCCTGAATATCAGCATCACCACAACGGCAAAGACCGATGAAGAGTGCAAGGCACTCCTCACCGCCTTCCGTTTTCCGTTCAAGAACTGAGGCGGGACATGGCAAAACAAGCTTTACTGCAACGTGAACTGAAGCGCGAGAAACTCGCCGCGAAGTTCGCCAAAAAATACGCTGAACTCAAGGCGACGTCCAACGACGCCAAGCGTTCTGACGAAGAGCGTCAGCTGGCTCGCCTCGAGCTGCAGAAACTGCCCCGCAACGCGAACCCGACCCGCCAGCGCAACCGCTGCGCGATCACGGGCCGCCCACGCGGTACTTTCCGTCAATTTGGTCTGGCTCGCGCCAAGATCCGTGAGTTGGCTTTTGCTGGTGATATCCCCGGTATCACCAAGGCAAGCTGGTAAGCATAGGAGAACCACAAAATGAGCATGAGTGATCCTATTGCCGACATGTTGACCCGCATCCGCAATGCACAGATGGTTGAAAAAGCCGTCGTGCTGGTGCCGTCGTCAAAAGTCAAAGTTGCCATCGCGCAGGTATTGAAGGATGAGGGCTACATTGATGGCTTCTCCGTCAAGACCGACGAAGGCAAGTCCCAGCTGGAAATCGCCCTGAAGTATTACGCAGGCAAGCCCGTGATTGAGCGCATTGAGCGCGTCAGCCGCCCCGGCCTCCGTGTTTACAAAGGCCATGGTGCCATCCCCCAGGTCATGAACGGCCTTGGTGTGGCAATTGTCACGACTCCGCAAGGTGTCATGACGGATCGTAAAGCCCGCGCTACCGGTATCGGTGGTGAAGTGCTTTGCTACGTGGCCTAACGGCGGCATTTGAGGAGAAACTGAAATGTCTCGTGTAGGAAAAATGCCAGTGGCCGTACCTCAGGGTGTGGACGTGGCCATGAAAGCAGACCAGATCAATGTCAAGGGCGCTCTCGGCACCCTGGCGCTGACGCAGAACGCGCTTGTCACCATCAAGAACGATGCAGGCAAGCTGACTTTTGTGCCGGCCAATGATTCGCGTGAAGCCAATGCCATGAGCGGCACGATGCGCCAGCTCGTGAACAACATGGTGACGGGTGTCACCAAGGGTTTCGAGAAAAAATTGAGCCTGGTCGGCGTGGGCTACAAGGCCCAGGCCCAGGGCGCCAAGCTGAACCTGACCGTGGGGTATTCGCACCCTGTGATCATGGACATGCCTGCTGGCATCACCGTTGCAACCCCGACTCCCACGGAAGTGGTGATCAAGGGTTCCGACCGCCAGCGCGTCGGCCAGATCGCCGCTGAAGTTCGTGCTGTTCGTCCTCCCGAGCCTTACAAGGGCAAGGGCATCCGCTATGTGGATGAGAAGATCACGATCAAAGAAACCAAGAAGAAATAAGGAGCTGCATCATGTTGACCAAAAAAGAGCAGCGCCTTCGTCGTTCACGCCAGACCCGCATTCGCATTGCTACGCAAGGTGTTGCCCGTTTGACCGTGAATCGCACCAATCTGCATATCTATGCCAGCGTTATTTCTGGCGACGGCACCAAGGTCCTGGCTGCTGCTTCCACCGCGGAAGTGGAAGTCCGCAAGGAAATCGGCGCTTCGGGTAAAGGTGGAAACGTTGCTGCTGCGCAAGCCATTGGCAAGCGCATTGCCGAAAAGGCAAAAGCAGCAGGTGTTGAAAAAGTGGCGTTTGATCGCGCCGGTTTTGCGTACCACGGCCGCGTCAAAGCGTTGGCTGAGGCGGCTCGCGAAGCTGGTTTGCAGTTCTAAGCAGACTGGAATTAAGTATGGCTAAGTTTCAAGCAAAACAGCAAAACGACGCTCCAGACGATGGTCTGAAGGAAAAAATGATCGCGGTTAACCGCGTGACCAAAGTCGTGAAGGGCGGTCGTATCCTCGGTTTCGCCGCGTTGACCGTCGTGGGTGACGGCGATGGCCGCGTCGGCATGGGCAAGGGCAAGTCGAAAGAAGTGCCGGCAGCCGTGCAAAAAGCGATGGAAGAAGCGCGCCGCAACATGACCAAGGTCTCGTTGAAAAACGGCACCATTCACCACAATGTTTTCGGCCACCACGGTGCAGCCAGCGTCATGATGGCGCCGGCTCCCAAGGGTACCGGCATCATTGCTGGCGGTCCAATGCGCGCCGTTTTCGAAGTCATGGGCATCACCGACATCGTGGCGAAGAGCCATGGTTCGAGCAACCCTTACAAC
>NZ_JBFUGX010000268.1:0-5498 GCF_056402675.1 Polaromonas sp. P3_C2
CGTCGATGCAGGCTGCGCTGCAGCGGACACTGGGCCGCCGCGGCATGGAGGTTTTCAGCTGCACCGACGGGCGCCTGGCGCTGGCGCAATGGACGGACACCCAGCCCGATGTGGTGGTGCTGGACCTCAGCCTTCCCGGGATGGACGGCTTGCAGGTGCTGGAGCAGGCGCGCCTCAAGGGGCTGGCCACACCGGTGCTCATTTTGACCGCACGCGGCACGGTAGGTGACCGCATCATGGGCCTGAACACCGGGGCCGACGACTACCTGCCCAAACCCTTCGACCTGGACGAACTGGAAGCACGTCTGCGCGCCCTGAGCCGCCGGCGCGCGGCAACCGCGCTTCCCGCGGAAAACGATGCCGGCGCACAGATCGTGGGCGAGCTGCGCTATGAAAAAGACAGCGGGGCCATCTACCACCGCGACCAAGTGCTGGAGCTGACCCCCCGTGAACTGGCGCTGTTGCAGGCCCTGATCGCCAAACCCGGCCATGCAGTGTCCAAAGAGCGTTTGTTCGAGCTGGTGTTTCCCGGCGAGGCGGACGTGCAATACGAGGCGGTGGAAGTGGTGGTGTACCGCCTGCGCAAGAAACTGGCGCAAACCGGCGTCACGCTGGTCACGCTGCGCGGCCTGGGCTACTTGTTGAAAGTGGATGCATGAGCTCCCCGCAGCCGCGACAGGACATTCAGGCAGTTCCCCCCGCAGCACCCGAAACCAAACCCGGCGCAGGCGCCATCTCCCTGCGCAGATACCTGCTCATCGGCATTCTTTTGCCGGTGGGCCTGCTGGTAGTGGCCAACACCTTCAGCCTGTACCGGCAGGCATTGGGCGCGGTGAACACGGCGTATGACCGTACGCTGCTGGCGTCTGCCAAATCCATCGGCGAGCAGCTCGATGTAACGGGCTACGACGAGCAATCCGAGCTGCGCGTCACGGTGCCCTATGCGGCGCTGGAAGCTTTTGAGGCTGACAACCAGAGCCGGCTTTTTTACCGGGTCTCCAGCCTCGGCGGCAGCATGGTGTCCGGTTTTTCGGAGTTGCCGTTCTGGCACGGGCGCATTCCGGCACGGCCGCCCTATTCGGCGCTGGTGGATTTTTATGATGATGTCTTCATGGGCGACGATGTGCGGGTCGCGGTTCTGCTGCAGCCCGTGGCCAGTGCAAAAGGCCGCGCCATGGCGGTGATTCAGGTAGCCGAAACCCTGGAACTGCGCAAAACACTGGCCCGCAAAATCCTGTTCGACACACTGTGGCGCCAGGCCCTGCTGCTGGCGGTAATCGCCCTGGTGGCGGTCGTCGTGGTGCAGCGCGCCACCCGGCCCGTACGGCGCCTCAGCGCCGAGCTGCAGGCCCGTCCCGAAGGCGACCTGACGGCGATTACCGCGCCCGATGCACCCCGCGAACTTCTGCCGCTGGTGGATGCCACCAACGAGGTCATGGGCCGGCTGCAGCACCTGCTGGACAACCAGAAGCGCTTTGTGCGCGATGCGGCCCACCAGCTGCGCACGCCGCTGGCCGTGCTCAAGGTACAGGTGCAGTCCGCGCTGCGCGGCGACATGGACGCCCGTGAGGCGCTGGCGGAAATCAACCAGACGGTGGACCGCGCCACCGTCCTGGCCAACCAGATGCTGGCGCTGGCCAAGGTGGAGCAATTGCGCCAGCAGGCTGACCTGCAGGCCATCGACCTGGCGCAGATGGTGCGCTCTGTGGCGCTGGACCTCTCGCCCCTGATTGCCGAGAAAGACATCGATTTCGAGATAGAAACCGTGCCGGCGCGCGTCACATCGCATGAATGGATGCTGGGCGAACTCACGCGCAACCTGCTGCACAACGCCATCAAGCACACGCCGGCCGGCGGCACGCTGGCGGTGCGCATCGTGTGCGACGCCCGCGTTGTCGCCATGACCATCAGCGACAGCGGGCCGGGGGTGTCGGCGGAGTTGTCGGCGCGGCTCTATCAGCCCTTTTCCGCAGGCAACGTGCGCCACGGCTCCGGCCTGGGCCTGGCCATTTGCCGCGAGATCACCGAAACCATGCATGGCAGCATTTCGCTGGAAAACCGCGTCGTGCACGGCCGTGTGACGGGCCTGGACGCCACGGTACGCCTGCCCACGACGTGAGAACCAATCCAAACGCGGCGCCCTCCTACACGGCGCCACATGCCTTGGTACAGAATAGGCCCCAATGGACAAATTGCGAATCGACAAGTGGCTGTGGGCCGCCCGCTTCTACAAGACCCGCGCCCTGGCCGTGGAAGAAATTGACAAGGGCCGTGTACGCATCAACGGCATCGAAGCCAAGCCCGCGCGTGAAGTCAAATCCGGCGACACCGTGACACTGCGACAGGGCCCCTACACCCGTACCCTGATGGTGCGCGGCATCAGCAAGCTGCGAGGCGCAGCCCCGGTAGCCCAGCAGCTCTACGAAGAAACCGAAGAAAGCCTGCGCCTCAAAGCCGAGGCCGCCGAGCAGCGCCGGGTGGCAGCCGATCCGGCCGGCAGCCTGGAGCATGGGCGCCCCACCAAACGCGACCGCCGCACGCTCGACAAGGCCTGGGACAACCGCTGGAGCGCGTCAGCCGATTGAGAGACTGGGAAGCCGCCCCGTTTTCGCTATCATTTTTGTAGCTACTCGCGCCCATTCCCATTGGGTCAGAGGCCTATTTTATTCAAGAATTGGCTGTTTTGAGCCATGCAGGATGGTGATGAACGCTCAGGCATACGCTCGCTGCGCCAGCGCCCGCGCCAGCAGGGCCGCCGGGTCCACCAGCTCAAGTGAATCCATGCCAGGCACCGCGCTGAGTGCCAGCGGAATCTCGGTGCAACCCAGAACCAGCACTGAAAGGCCGTGCCGCCCGGCAAGCGCGCTGGCCACGCCCGCAAAACACTCACGCGCCAAAGCCATGTTGCCGGCTTTCACGCCCTCATAGATGCCGCGCATCAGGCGCTCACGCTCTTCAACGGAAGGAATGTGGCATTGCAAACCCGCCTGCCGCAGGGCCTGGTCGTAGAGCCCTGCCCGGTAGGTGCCCTCGGTCGCCAGAAGACCCACTTCGCGTACACCGCGGCCCGCCAGATTTTGGGCCACCTCACGCGCCACGTGCAGCACTTCAAGCTGGGGAAAGCGCTCCTGCAACTCGGCGTGCCACGCATGGGCCGTGTTGCACGCTACCGCGACGGTGGTGGCACCTAATGCGGCGAGTTTCCCCATTGCTTGCAACATGGGATCCAGGGGCTGATGGCCGCCCGGCCCCGGTAAACCCAGCGCGTTGCTGCGGTCCGGCACCGGCACCTGCGCCAGCCAGTGCTCGGGAAAGGCCTGGTCAGACACCGGAATGTCCAGCGAGCGCATATGGTCCGCGCAGGCCTGGACAAACAATCGAGCAAAGTCTGCACCTGCAGCCGGACCCATGCCGCCCAGAATGCCGACCACGCGGGTTCTGCTCATATCTTGCCTTTCAATGCTGTTCAAGTTGCAAATCCTGTCCGGCAGGCGCACACCGGCCACCTGAGCCCACGAGGCTCCGGGATCATTTTTCTTTAGGGGGAAAACTGCCGGCCCGAACGGGCACGGCAGTAGAACGGGAGCGGCGCGACGGCGCTCCCGTCAGCCTTACATGGCCGGCTTGTCGCTCAGCRCCTTGAGGTTGGCCTTCAGCTCTTCGCTCATTGGCAGGTTCAGGTTCACGCCCTTTGGCGGGATGGGTGAGGTGAACCACTTGGCGTACATCTTGGTAAAGTCGCCGGACTTGATCAGGCGGATGATCGTGCCGTCCACCAGCTTCTTGAACTCAGGGTCGTCCTTGCGCAGCATGCAGGCATAGGGCTCCACCTGCAGCGAATCACCCACGACTTCCAGCGACGCCGGATTCTTGGAGTTGGCCATCAGGCCGAACAGCAGGATGTCGTCCATGGCAAAAGCCAGGGCACGGTCATTCTCAACCAGCAGCAACGAATCATCGTGGTCTTTGCCCAGGATGAGCTGCATGTCGAGCTTTTTATCGGCGCTGTACTTGCGGATCACCTGCGCGTTGGTGGTGCCTGTCGTGCTGGCCACCGTCTTTTTGGCCAGGTCGGCGTAGTTCTTGATGCCGGATGATTTTTTGACCAGCAGGCGGGTGCCGGTGTAGAAGTGGTTGATGGCAAATGCCACATCCTTGCCGCGCGCGGTGTTGTTGGTGGTAGAGCCGCACTCGAGGTCGTAGGTGCCGTTGACCAGCAAGGGGATGCGATTTTGCGAAGTCACGGGCATGTAGGCGACTTCGAGATTCGGCTTTTTCACCTTCTTGCGAATGTCGTCAATGATGGCTTCTGTCAGTTCTGCCGAAAAACCCACCGAGGTTTTGGACCCGATCAGGTAGCTGAAAGGCACCGAAGCTTCGCGATACGACACGGTGATCTTGTTGCTGTCGGCGATCTTTTTCAGCGTCGGCACCGTTTGCGCGCCGGCGGTGGTGGCCAGGCCGGCTGTCAGCAGCACGGCGGTCATGAGGATGGTGAATTTCATGCTTGTCCTTTCGGGGGGCGGTGGGTTGGTAGTTTCGGGAAACTGGCATCGGTAGTGTAGGAACAGCCGTGCGATATGTGTCATTCATTTTCGCGGCAAACCCATGACCAAAACTCATGGTTTACCCAGAATCTCTTCTGCCACCTTCGCAGAAGGGCATAACCACACGTCATAACCCTCGCGCATTCAGCATTGTTCAAACTTGTACCCACTGCGTAAAGTGGCGCTCTTTCAGGGAACAAAGAGGCTTCTATGCATGTGTGTGTGCTCGGTGCAGGAATCGTGGGACTCGCAACCGCCTACAGCTTGCGGCGGGCCGGTCATGAGGTGACAGTGGTGGACCGCGCCAGCCCCGGCAGCGGCGCCAGCGGCGGCAACGGCGCACAACTGAGCTACTCCTACGTGCAGCCGCTGGCAGATCCCGCCATCTGGCGGCAGCTTCCCAAGCTGCTGCTGTCGCCCTCCTCCCCGTTGAAGCTGCGGCCTCGCCTGGATGTGCGCCAGTGGTTGTGGGGTGCGCAGTTTCTGGCGGCCTGCAACAGCAAGACCTCACGCAACACCACCAGCCATTTGCTGTCGCTGGCGGCGCTCAGCCGCCAGTCTTTTGACGCGATGATGGCCGAAGAAAAACTGGATTGCGATTTCTCGGCCACGGGCAAGCTGGTGCTGTACGCCAGCGATGCAGCGTTCGCTGCAGCGCGCCGGCAGATGTTGCTGCAACGTGAACTGGGCAGTACCCAGGAGGCCGTCAGCGCCGACCGCTGCGTGGAGATCGAGCCCGCGCTGAAAAACCGACACGGGCACATCGCCGGCGCCATCTACACACCGGGCGAGTGTGCTGCCGACTGCCAGAAAACCTGCGACGGCCTGTTCAACGTGCTGCGCCGCGAGGGTGTGCGCTTCCTGCTGGACACACCCGTGGAGCAGCTCGTGGTGCGCGGCGGCCTGGTTGCAGCTGTCGCGACGCCGCAAGGCCATCTCGAAGCCGACCGC
>NZ_JBFUGX010000269.1:0-5490 GCF_056402675.1 Polaromonas sp. P3_C2
GAACCCGCATGAAGAAGAGTCCGGTGTCATGGTCGTTGTATTGCGCGGCTTCTTCAATATTGCCGCCGTTCTGCAACAGGAAACCAGAGACCGCGTGAACAATGCCCATACGGTCCGGGCAGGACAGGGTCAGGATATAAGCGTGATTCATAGGGGGTGAATTGTCGCAGGTGAAGGCTGTGTCTGCCCGGCCGGCGGGCAATTGAAGGTGCAGGGCGGCGGCAAGAGTGCCAGAATGCAAGATCAAGCGCTGCTATCCCAGCTTCACACCTTTCGACGCAGGAAACCACCATGGCCTACCAGAATTTCAACATGGAGCACCAATGGCTCCCGTTCACGCCCAACCGCAGCTTCAAAAAAGACCCGCGCGTGTTTGTGGCCGCAGACGGCATGCATTTCACGACGCACGACGGGCGCCAGGTGATCGACGGTATTTCCAGCCTGTGGTGCGTGGGCGCCGGCCACAACCGAAAGCCCATCAACGAAGCCATCAAGAAGCAGCTCGATACGCTGGACTACGCGACCGCTTTCCAGGCCAGCAACGATCAGGCCTTCAAGGCCGCCGAGATCATTGCTGGCATGGCGCCAGGTGACCTCAACAAGGTGCTGTTCTGTAATTCGGGTTCGGAGGCCGCGGACACGTCGTTGAAGGTCGCGCTGGCTTACCACCGTGCGCGGGGCGAAGGCCACCGCAATGTATTCATCGGCCGTGAAAAGGGTTACCACGGCGTTGGTTTCGGCGGCATGAGCGTGGGCGGCATTCCGGCCAACCGCAAGGTGTATGGCGCCGCGCTGTTGCCTCGCGTGGACCACATGCGCTTCATCCATGACCCGGTCAATCATGCCTACATCAACGGTGCTGAGCCCGTGTGGCAGGAAGACCTGCTGCTGGAACTGGAAAATCGCATCCTGCCGCTGCACGACCCGAGCAACGTGGCTGCCGTCATCGTCGAGCCGGTATCAGGAAGCGCCGGATGGTACCTCCCGCCCAAGGGCTACCTGAAACGGCTGCGCGAAATTTGCGACAAGCACGGCATCCTGCTGATTTTTGATGAAGTCATCACGGGCTTCGGCCGCCTGGGCACCGGTTTCGGGGCAGACTATTACGGTGTGGTGCCCGACATGCTCAACTTCGCCAAATGCGTGACCAACGGTGTCATCCCGCTGGGTGGTGTGATCTGCTCCGACCGCATCTATGACGGCATGATGAATGCCAATGCCGGTGCGCCCGAGCATGCCGTGGAGTTCTTTCACGGCTATACCTACTCCGGCCACCCGGTCGCTTGCGCGGCCGCAATTGCGACGCTGGAGCTGTTCAAGGAAGAACAGCTGTATGAACGTGCCGGCCAGATGGGCAAGGTATTGGGCGACGCGATGCACAGCGGCCTGAAGGGCCTGCCCAATGTGATCGGTATTCGCAGCCTGGGACTGGCCGGCGCGGTCGAGCTGGCGCCGGTGACGGGTGTGCCGGGCAAGCGCGCGTATGACATCTTCATGGACTGCTTCCACAACGGTGTGCTGGTGAGGCCGGCGGCTGACAACATCGTGGTCTGTCCACCCTACATCGTCGAAAAAGAACATATCGACCGCATCGTCAATGTGGTTGCCGACGCCATCCGCAAAAACACCTGATTCCCGCCAGCCGAGCCCCAAAAGGCTCTTCAGGGTTTGGGTGCCAGCTGCTTCTGCAGGCCCGCGCAATAGTCGGTCTCCGGGAACGGGGCCGTTGCCCACACGGCGTCGAAAGCGTCTGCCTTCTCGGCATTCGCGGGGTTCCCGGCAAGCAGGCGCACTACTTTGGCTTTTATGTCCGTCGGCAGGTGCAACGGTACGCCCAATTGCCGGTTCGCATGGCCGCTTCCGGCCAGCAGCAGCACTGTCTTGCCGGGCAGCACGGCCTGCCCCAGGGTGTTGGCCATGGTGATGTCCTTGGCAATCTGGATACGTGTCATGGGCGTGATCTGGCCCTCAGGCAACAGGTTGCAGTGGCCGAGACGGATCAACTGCTGCTGGGCTTTGAGGGCGGGGCCTGGCAAGCGGGCGTCAAGCCGATTGTCGGCCATGCTTTCCGGCATTTGCGCCCGGGGCAGATTGGCGCCCATCACGGGGACACCGGCGCGCACCGCGGTCATCACGGCAGGGCCGTAGGCTGTCCATGGCCAGCCCTTATCGTTCCAGTTGAGCGCATTGCGCACCTGCTGCTCGGTGGCGCTGGGTCTGAGCGCGGAAGTACTTGCACCCGTGTCGGCCATCTCAAGGGCTACGGCAGCCAGCGCCCCTTTGGCCGCCAGGGCGGCGACCACCTGCTGCTCGATTGTCTGGTGCTCAGCGGCGTCGTGCTGCTCCCCGAGGATCAGGACGTCGGCAGGGAGCAGCGCCTCCAGCCGGGTGGATGTCTGTGCGGTTTCGCTGCCCTGCACCTGCAGGATGGGCGCTTCGGGCCGTCCCGCGCAGCCTCCCGCCAAAGCCGCCGTGGCGGCGCAGACAAGGCATGCCAAAGCATGAGGGGTGAGGAGGTGGCGCATCGATGGATACTACCGCTTCCAGCGGCTTCTGTTCCGCGCCGTTACGCTCTGCCATGCCTTCCTTGCCCCACCGTGCCGCCCAGTCCCCGCCCGTACGTGTCGTCCTGACCTTGTTGCTGGCCTGGGGTGCCGCTTTCTTGTGTATTGCGCTGCGCACGCCTTTGCCCTGGATGATCGGCCCCTTGCTGGCGACGGCGGTGGTGTCAATGCTGGGCGGACCTACGGCCAGCTGGACGCCACTGCGCAACTTCGGGCAATGGATCATCGGCTGCGCACTGGGGCTGCACCTCACGCCGCTGGTGGTGCAGGCAGAAAGCCCGCCAGGCGATTGATTGGGCAGAAAGACACACCCAGCGGGGGGCGCTCCTTCAAGGGGCCGCGGGGCTGGCTCCGCCAGACCGCAGGCACAGCGGCCCCCTCGGGGGCAAGGAGCTACACGAAGTGAGAGACCGTGGAGGCTCTACTTCTAATGAAGCGATATCGGCGTGTTGGCAAGACCGCTGTAGCCTTCCAGCGTGTCTTCGATTTCTTCTTGCGTGGGAGTGTTTTGCRCCCAGGCGCTCAGGCGCTGCTGGAACATTTCAGCCCAGGATCCATCCAGATAGACCTCCTTGCCCGAACGCTTGTCGACGATTTCGAAGCCATGCCGGGCCAATTCGGGAACGGCGGGGACAGGCGCGGATTCTTCCGGCGCATTGGCGTGAATCTGCATGACAGCAAAAGATTCCGAGTCGTAAAGCATTTGCATGGTGTAGGTCCTTTAGCTTCAGATAGCAACGATGAGGCCAAGTTCAAGGGCCCGGGGGGTTAAGTGCGAAAGCATGCGGTAAAGGCGCGTAGTGCGTGTAAAACCGCACATAAAACGGGCACCTCCGTGCGGCATAACAACGCCGGTTTGTTGAACTCAGCTCTTGGTGATCGCGCTGAGCTGCTGGTCAATGAAATCCCCGTTCTGCTGGGTGATTCTGCTGCGAACGGGAAGATACCCCAGTGACGGGGCATACCAGAGTTCCACTTTCTGATCGAACTCACGCCGGGGCTGACGGGTGAGTTTGAGCGTATTCAGCTCGCCATAGGGAAGTACCATTTTCTCTTCGCCTTCCACCCGGAACGTCCAGGTGTCTGCATCCCGCGGTCCCACGGTGTAAATTGAAATGGTGGAGCCCGCCGGAAAGCCGGCCGGGTTGCCCGCCAGTATGGCAGCCAGCTGGATGAAGACGCTGACCCGGTCCTGTGCACCCTTGATCCAGGGGACCGTCGGCGTATTGGCGCTGAAGGTGATCTGCCCCTTGTCTGCTTCAAAATGCGCGGCCACTTCGCTTCTTGATTTGTCGGAAAAGCGGGTTGGCGCCAAGCCTTCCGGACCCACCTGCCCGGTGCTTGCCATGCTGCGTGAACCTAAAAACAATGCGCTGACGCGCATGGAGGCGCTGTAGTTGTCGCCTGAATAGCGCCATCCCAGTTCGGCGTCCGCGTGGTAGTTCAAGCCCTTTGCGCTGCCGGTCATTTTGTATTCCAGTCGCGCGCTTTCCGGCAAGGCCACCGCCGTCACCGCCGACTGGTCTGGGTCGACTGTCGCGGGGGCGCTGGCAGCAGCGATTGTGGGCGTTGCCTGTGCGGGCATGCTTTGCGGATTTTCTACCTGGGGCGTGCTGGATGTCACCACCTCGGGAGGCGAGATTGCTATCAAATCAGTAGCGTGTTGCGCTGGACTCTCTTGGGTTACGGCGGGTTTCTTCTTGAATATCCTGGGCTTTGGGGGCGGTGCGGAAGGCGCGGGGGCAAGCGATGTCGGTGCAGGAGGCGGTGCGATGCTGCGCGTTGCGAAAGCCTCGCTGCGTGGGGAGGCGGCAGTTTGCTCGGGGCCGAATCGTACCGGCGCTGATTTCAGCACCAGCGTGTGGACAGCCAGCACCCCTGCAGCCAGCGCAGCAAGCACACGCCAGCGAGGCGCCGAAGGATAGCGGTCGGTGGACGCGGTCACGCCTGTGTGAATCCAAGATCACCGGAAAGTTGCCGGGCGGCGGCGGCCAGCGGCCGTGCCACCGCGCCGTCCCAGTCCGGATCAAACGTTGCAAGCGAACCCAGCGCCACAATGCCGAGCGCGAGATGGCCGTCGGCATCGAACACCGGCGCACAGAAGCCGGCTACGCCGGGCAGCAGGGTATTGACTGCGCGCGCCATGCCGCGGCGGCGGATATCTTCCAGCAAGGCATTCAGCTCGGCCATGGTGGCGGGAACATCTTTTCGCGCCAGCTTCTGGTTGCGTGTCAGTTCAGCCCTGACCAGCAGCGCCAGCCTCCCTTGTGGTTTGGCTTTGGCCTTGGGCAGGTTCGAAGACAAAAATGCGGCAAAGCACAAGCCCGTGGCGGACGACAGCAGCGGCATGACGTCGCCCAGCCGCAGGTTGACCGTCACAGACTGCGGCGATTCCTCCCAGTGGACGAGGGTTGGTCCCTGGTTGCCCCAGACCGCCAGTGCCAGGGTCTGGCCGGTTTGCATCATCAGGCGCGGCATGAGCTGACGGGCCAGCTTCACGCTGTCCAATCTCGAAAGGGAAGCGAGTCCTAACTTGAGCGCAGCCGGGCCGAGGTCGTATCGGGCGGTTGCCTCGTCCTGGACGACCAGTGCCAGCCGCTGAAAACTGACGAGATAACGGTGTGCCTTGGCCGCACTCATGCCCGCTGCGGCTGCCAGGTCGCGAAGCATCAGCGGGCCGGGTGAGGTGGAGAGCGACTCCAGCAAGCTGAAGCCGACCTCGACCGACTGAATGCCCGCGCGTTGCGGCGGCAGGCTGCTGCGTGCTGTTGCGGGGGCGCCTGGGCTGACTTTCATGGGCTTGACTAGAATTTCAGGTTCGCCGTGAGACTGTGGATGCATGGATCGTAACGCGGGGCCGGATGCCACCGCCGGCCACGGCACAATCAGGCCTTCTGCGAAAGCCGACAGCCACCAATCAGGATAT
>NZ_JBFUGX010000270.1:0-5479 GCF_056402675.1 Polaromonas sp. P3_C2
CCATACGGCTAAAGTGCCAATTTCACCCTGAAAATGGCAATGCGATCAGAGCGTGATGTCGTTGGACAGGCCTGCAATGGCCGATTCGCAGGCGCTCGTGAAGATCTGGGCCGCATGTTCCAGCGTCGGCATGTCGGCGGGGGTGTATTGCATGCGCAGGTAAGCCTTGCCGCGCAGAATCATCAGGATAAAAGGCACTTGCGCATCTGGTGATGGCTCCGGCCAGTTCATCAGCAAGTCGACCAGGTGGGTGTCCAGCCAGGCCTGCGCATGCACACGCTGGTCTGCCATGACTGCGTAGCGCTGCCAGAACGGCTTGGGCAGGCTTTCCCAACCTACTTCCGAATACATGGCCAGCCAGCGCACCTCTTCCGGCATGCTCAGGTCTGCGGTGGTCTGCAGGGTGTCGGTATAGGCCTGGTAAGCACGTTTTTCAAGTGAATCCTTCAGTGCCCGGTTCATGACCAGCACCGTGACGTCGTCGTTGACCTTGATCTCACCGCGGGCGCGGAGTTCTTCGCCGCGGATGTAGTCGCGCGAGGCCCGGCCACGCTCCATCTTCCAGGGTTTGCCACTCACGGAACCTTTCAGGGCAAAACCCTTGCCTTCCCCCAGGCCGGTATAAGAAAAGCCGCGGGTACCGGCCCACTCGGACACGGCATCGTCGGAGGCGCCGGCGTCGCCCGCATCCCCCTTACCCCCGACAAAGACTTTCTTCAACCGCTCAAACATGGTTTTGGCTTTTCTCTTAAAGTGCAGCAACCTCATGTTAGTCCAAGGAAGCGCCAATGATCAATGTTTACTCCTGGCCCACACCGAACGGCCACAAGGTCCACATCATGCTGGAAGAATGCGGGCTGCAGCTGGACCGGGACTGGCAAGCGATTCCAGTCAATATCGGCACCGGCGACCAGTTCAAGCCCGAATTTCTGGCTATCAGCCCGAATAACAAGATTCCTGCGCTGGTTGACCCGGTCGGCCCCGACGGCAAGCCGATCCCGGTGTTTGAATCCGGCGCCATCCTGCTGTACCTGGCCGCAAAAACCGGCCAGTTTTTGCCAAAAAGCGACCGCCTCAAATTCCAGGTGCTGCAGTGGCTGATGTTCCAGATGGGCGGCGTCGGCCCCATGATCGGGCAAACCCACCATTTCCGGCAGTACGCGCCCGAGAAAATCGACTACGCCATCAACCGCTACACGAATGAAACGAAGCGGCTTTACGGCGTGATGGACAAGCAGCTTTCCACCCACAAGTTCATCGCCTGCGATGAATACACCATCGCCGACATCGCCATCTTCCCCTGGCTGCGCAATTGGCAAAACCACGGCATCGACTGGGCCGACTACCCTCACCTCAAGAAATGGTTTGACCTGATCAGCGACCGCCCCGCCGTGCAGCGTGGCGTCAAGGTACTGGCCGATCTGCGCAGGCCCATCACCGACGACAAGGCGCGGGAAATCCTGTTTGGCAAGACGCAGTACGAAAAACGTTGAGTCCGGCGGCGATCCGATACCAGGAGCGTTGTCCCCCGATTTGGGATCAGATCGCGTAGCGAGAACGCGTCAGCAAGCCCGAGCCGCACCGGAAGAGCCGGAGCGGTAAGTAAGGATAAAAGCGCATCGAGCTGACGCCCAGACAAGAAAATCGGCCGATAGCAAGCGTAGCGAGGACCCGTCAGCAAAGCCAAACCGTACCGCAGCGACCGGAACGTACCTTCGGGTACGTGAGGATCGCGAGGAACGTATTGGCTTTGATCACGGGTCCGCAGTAGCTTGAAGCGGTCGATTGGCCTGCCCGGAGGGGATCGAACCCCCGACCCTCAGCTTAGAAGGCTGATGCTCTATCCAACTGAGCTACGGGCAGTCTGTATGTGTGTCAGCGCGGCGGAGCCGCAAACGTGCGAACTGCAGGATTCAGTTCGTCGCGAATCATACCTTCAAACGCCTGCCGGATACCCCGGGCAACAGGGTCGGACATGTCCGGCACGCAGTGATTCGGACACGGCGGTTTGTTGTGGTTCTCACACACCGCAATGACTCACCTATGGCTGGCTCCCTGTCAGGGGTATATTGTCTACACGAAAGAAACGCAAAGGCACGCACATGACCCGACCAATCCTGCTGCTGGTGGAAGACAACCCTGCCCATGTAGAGCTCACCACGGTGACATTGCAGGAAAACGGTGCGGACCATGAAATCATCGTTGCCCGCGACGGCACGGAAGCCCTGGAATACCTTTTCTGCGAAGGTGCTTACAGCAACCGGCCCAACGACCATCCGCCCGAACTCGTCATGCTGGACCTGAATTTGCCCGGCCTCAGCGGGCTGGAAGTCATGCAGCGCATGCGGGCCGACCCCCGCACCTTCTTTGTACCCGTCATCCTCCTGACGTCCGAATCCAAATACTCCCCGGTGGTGAAAGAGCTCCAGGGCGGGCTTAACAGCTACGTGCGCAAGCCGCTGCACTTTCGGGATTTTCAGGAAAAACTGGAACAGGTGCGCGAATACTGGCGCACATCCAACTTTGGGTCGTTACTCAAGCCCTGAAAACGCCGCCGTTGGCGAGACTGAGGGCTGCCAAGGCCGAACTGGCGAGGCGCCCCAACAGACAGGCGTGAAAAAGCCCACATAAGTGGGCTTTTTGCTGGGAATTTTTGGTCGGAGTACAAGGATTCGAACCTTGGACCCCCTGGTCCCAAACCAGGTGCGCTACCAGACTGCGCCACACTCCGACTAGTCAAATATTATAGCCTGAACCCGCTACACTTTCCCGCACCCCTCCTCATTTTTTCCATTCACTGGATTACCCAATGAAACTTCGCCTCGTTGCCCAGCCTGATCCGCACCGGCCCGAGGGGAAGGCTGGCAGCAGCCTTGCCGCCGCATGATGATGCGGGCCGCCGCCGGGGCCGTGTCCTGGATCGACAAGGGTCTGACACGCATGACAGCAGTATTCGGGCTGCTGGTGCTACCGCTGGCGGCACTGCTGCTGGCCCAATGGCCGCTGCGCGAACTCGTCCAGGCCTACTCACGCCAGGCCAATGATGCGGCGCAAGTGCTATTCGCACTGTACGTGGCTGTAGCCGTGACCGCGGCCTCCAGAAGCCATACCCACCTCGCTTCCCTGCAGCCGCACCCTTCCGGCGCACCCCGCCCGCGCTGGCATTCCTGGGCGCTGCTGGTCTGCATCGCGCCCTGGGCGCTGTTCATGCTCTGGGCCGGCTGGCCACTACTGGTGGCTTCCGTGGCTACTTTCGAACGGTTCGGTGAAACACTCAGCCCGGGTTACTTCGTGATCAAGATCGCGATGGTGTTGATGCTCTTGCTGGTGCTGGCGGAAGGCCTGCTCGAACTCCTGCCGCACGGCCGCGCGCCGGGCTCGCCATGAGTTTCACCGGCCCCCTCGCGGGCTTGTGGATGCTTCTGCTCCTGGGCGTGCTGATTCTCGCCACCGGCCTGCCGGTCTGGGCCTTGCTGATCGGCGTCTCCAGCTTATTCGCCACGTTGGGCCTGGCCGCAGGCGCTTTTGACCTCCAGATCTTGCAGGCCCTGCCCGTGCGAACACTGGGCCTGCTGGAAAACGATTTGCTGCAGGCTATGCCGCTGTATGTCTTCATGGGCGTGTTGCTGCAGCGCCTGACAGTGGCCGACGCCCTGTTCTCCGCCTTGCTGCGGCTGTTCCGGCCCCTGGCCGGCGCGCACGCCCTCTCGGCCCTGGGTGTCGGCGCCCTTATCGCGCCCATGAACGGCTCGGTCGCTTCCAGTTCGGCCCTGCTTTCGCGCCTGATAGCACCGCGCATGGCGCACCTGGACACCGCGCAGGCCATCTCCATCATCAGTGTGGCCGCCACCATAGGCGTGGTAGTGCCGCCTTCTCTGGTCTTGCTGCTGCTGGGCGATGCCATGATGCTGGCGCACCTGGAAGCCAGCCGGCTGCCGGGCTACCTGCAGGCCGGCCAGCGCATCATCAACACCCAGGACGTGATGCATGCCGCGCTGTTGCCCGCCCTGTGCGTACTGGCGCTCTGGGCCCTAGTGGCCTGGCGCCAGGCGCGAAAGCTTCAGGAAAAGCCGCAGCACACCCCGCTCAGCCGTGCGCAGGTGGCAGTCGCCCTGCTCGCGGGCGGCACCATCGTGCTGCTGTTGGCCGGCGTCTTTACCGGCAAGCTCTATGCGGTGGAAGCGGCGGCCACGGGTGCCATGCTGCTGGTCGCAGCCGCCCTCGCGGGCCGCTCGATTTCGGCGGCAGGCTGGCAAGCGGTGCTGGCCGACACGCTCAAGCTCAGCGGTGCCCTGTTTGCACTCCTGGTGGGTGCCACTACCTTCAGCCTGGTCTTCCGGGTGTTCGGCACCGACCGCTGGCTCAACGGCCTGCTGCTGGGCTCCACGCTACCGCCGGGCGTGACGGCGGCCCTGGTACTGCTGCTGGTGGCCTCGTGCGCCTGGGTGCTGGATGCGTTCGAAATGATTTTTGTCATCGTGCCCATCGTCGCGCCGGCGCTGATCGCGCGGCTGGGCGATGCCCAGCAGGCGGCAGTGTTGCTGCTGCTGGTGCTGCAGCTGAGTTTCCTGATACCGCCCATGGGCTATGCCGTGCTGATGGCCCGGGCCCGCTCGGGCCTGCCGGCCGTTTCGAGCCGGCGCCTGTTGGGCGCGCTATGGCCCATGCTGCTGGTGCAGGTGGCGCTCACGGTGGTGGTGTTCGCCTTTCCGGCCGCGGTGCATTGGCTGGACACGCCGGCCCCTGTGGCTTCTGAGAAAGCGCCAATGGCCGAAGATGAGATCGCGCGCCAGATACGGGAGATGTCGCGCGTTGAGTCCCCTGAGCCGGGCACCGCCGCCGCGCCCTGAGTCGTTCCAGAACAGGGTTCTTGAACCGTTCGCCAAAAAGGAGACCGTAATGGCCATCAGGATCGTCAGGCTGGGCACGGCGCGAAGTGCCAACGAAGGTTTGCGCATAGGCACGGTGCGAAGACCGCCGCGCGGCGTGCCGAAAACCGAGTTCGCCTCGCAGGACTGGTATGACGTCTGGTACCCCAGCCTCGCGCCCAGCGTGGAAACCATGAAGTTGGGCCAGTCGGTTAACTCCGACAAGGACTGGGCAGCCTTCAGCAAAAAATACCGGGCTGAAATGAACGAACCCGATGCCAGCCGCAACCTGGACCTGCTGGCGGCGCTGTCACACCAGGCGAATTTCGCCATGGGCTGCTATTGCGAAAACGAGGCGCGTTGCCATCGCTCGCTACTGCGGGACTTACTCAAAGAACGCGGCGCAAATATCGCCTGAGGCTGGTGAAGCGGTCACGTCAAATCAAGCCGGGGCCGCGGGACTGGCTTTGCCAGACCGCAGGCGCAGCGGCCCCTCGGGGGGCAGGGAACTACACGAAGTGAGCGACCGTGGGGGCCATATTCACAATTTGACGTATTCGTACTCCAAGGGGTTGGCGTTGATACCGCGGTCCGGCGGCGCGATCCAGGCG
>NZ_JBFUGX010000271.1:0-9255 GCF_056402675.1 Polaromonas sp. P3_C2
ACCTGGCTTCGCGCGCCAGCACCATCACGGCCCGTATGGGCGGTGTGGAACTGCCCTGAATGCTGAGCAGCAAAAAGGGCCGAATCCCATGAGCGACAAATTTTCTCCCATCCTGGCCAAGCTGATGGGGCTTTTCCTGCTGGGACTGATCCGCACGCTGACCGGTGCACAGGCCCGCTGGCAAGGCTGCCCGCCCAAGGCGGAACAGCGTATTTATTTTGCCAACCACCAGAGCCATGCCGACCTCGTGCTGATGTGGGCGGCGCTGCCGGAAGAGCTTCGCAGCATCACGCGGCCGATTGCCGCGAAAGACTACTGGACCAAAACTCCTTTCAAGAAATGGATCACCACGGCGGTCTTCAACGCGATTTACGTGGACCGTGCCAAGACCGGCGACCAGGACCCGCTGGAGCCGCTGATCGAGGCCCTGACCAGCGGTGACTCGATCATCCTCTTTCCGGAAGGCACACGCGGCAACCACGAAGAGCCGCAAAAATTCAAGGCGGGCCTGTACAACCTGGCGCTCAAATTCCCCCAGGTGGTGCTGGTGCCGGCCTGGATCAACAATGTGCAGCGCGTCATGCCCAAGGGGGAAGTCGTACCGGTGCCTATCCTCTGTTCCGTCACCTTCGGCGCACCGATTGCACTGGGCGAGGGCGAAGACCGGGGCGAATTTCTGGCGCGTGCACGCCAGGCCGTCATGGATCTCAGGGAAACCTGACACAAGTCCCGGAATCCCGATGAACACTTTTTTGCGCAACCTTTCTCCCTCACACCAGGTCGGCCTGCTGTTCGTGCTGGTGTTCGGCATCCTGACCGTGATCAGCGTAGCCGCCTTCGTGATGGCCCTCAAGGACACGCACGAAGACGACCTGCACACCCAGAAACTCAAGGAATTCAGCGGCCTGCTGCGCACCTCGTGGTTCATGTCCACGGTGTTCTGGATCGGCTGGACGCTGGGCGAAACCGTGGCAACCGTGCTGTTCGGCATGGTGGCTTTTTTTGCGCTGCGCGAATTCATCACGCTCTCACCCACCCGGCAGGGCGACCACCGCAGCCTGGTGCTGGCCTTTTTTGTGGTGCTGCCGGTGCAGTTTGCCCTGGTCATCACGCGGCACTTTGACCTAGTGACCGTGTTCATTCCGGTCTAYGTGTTCCTGGCGATTCCGGTGGTCAGCGCGCTGGCCGACGATCCTCACCGTTTCCTCGAACGCAACGCCAAGCTGCAATGGGGCATCATGGTCTGCGTCTAYGGCATCAGCCATGTGCCCGCCCTGCTGCTGCTGAAGTTTCCCAACTACCAGGGAAAAAACGCCTTTCTGGTGTTCTTCCTGGTGTTTGTGGTGCAAAGCTGCATGATCGTCCAGCACCTGGTGGGTCGCAAACTGCAACGACCGGGCAGCGCGCCCAATGTCAGCAAGAGCTTTAACTGGACCAGCTGGTTGATCGCCGTCGTTGGGGCCAGCCTGCTGGGCGGACTGTTGGCGGGCCTCACACCCTTCAAGCCGGCGCAGGCGGTGGCCATGGCCTTTATTGCCTGCGTATCGGGCTCGCTCGGGCACCTGGTGATGAAAGCCCTCAAGCGTGATCGCGGCATTCCCAACTGGGGAAATCGCGGCGTGGGCGTCACCGGTGCCAGCGGCCTGTTGGACCGCGTGGATGCGCTGTGCTTTGGCGCACCCATATTTTTTCATTCAGTTAGATGGTATTTTGGCCTCTAACTCAATGAACACGCGCGCGATCAGCTATCAAATACATAGCATATGAGAATCCTCGGCATCGACCCCGGCCTGCAGGTCGCAGGTTTTGGCGTGATCGACATGGACGGCCAGCACCTGCGTTATGTGGCCAGCGGCACCATCAAGACCACACATATGGAACGCAGCGATTTGCCGGGCCGGCTGAAAGTGCTGTTTGAGGGCGTGTGCGAAGTGGTGGAGCGCTACCAGCCCGATGCGGCCTCTGTCGAAATCATCTTTGTCAACGTCAACCCGCAGGCGACGCTGCTGCTGGGCCAGGCGCGCGGGGCCTGCATCACGGCCCTGGTCTCGCGCCAGCTGACAGTGGCCGAATACACGGCGCTACAGCTCAAAAAGGCGGTTGCGGGCTATGGCAAGGCGGGCAAGGCCGAGGTGCAGGAGATGGTGATGCGCCTGCTGAAGCTGCCCTCCCTGCCTGGCAAAGACGCGGCCGATGCGCTGGGGCTGGCGATTACCCACGCCCACGTGGGCAGCGCCATGGCGCGGCTGGCTCAGGCCAGTGGCATAGACACAGCAATGGCGGGGAACTATCGAGGTGGGCGCAGCCGCTAACGCGGCAGGAGCGTCAAGGCAGCCCGGTTGACTCGCTACGCGACGCGCTCGAGTATCAGTACCGCAAAAAATCCGAACGCGGCGATCAGCGTCCACTTGAGAATGGTGAGCCCGAACTGCTTGAACCGTGGCTGCCCAGTACCGGCGTAAAACATGAACGACACCACCGCGGCCAGCAAAAACAGCAGGATGAGCCAGCGAAACAGCAGCATGGCGTGTTCCGCCGGCCCTACCAGGCACGTGCCAGCGTGGCGAAGCCTTGCGGTGCTTTTTTCTCGTCCTCGAAGGTGACGACTTCGTAGGCATCCTTATGCGACAGCAGCTCGCGCAGCAGCTTGTTGTTCATCGCGTGGCCGGAGCGGAACGCGCTGTAGGCGGCCAGCAGCGGTTTGCCCAGCAAATAGAGGTCGCCCATGGCATCGAGGATCTTGTGCTTCACGAACTCGTCGTTGTAACGCAGCCCGTCGCTGTTGAGCACCTTGTAGTCGTCCATGACGATGGCGTTGTCCAGCCCGCCGCCCAAGGCCAGGCCATTGGCGCGCATCATTTCCACATCCTTGGTGAAACCGAAGGTGCGGGCCCGCGCGATGTCGCGTGTGTAGGCGCCCGAACCCATGTCGAACTCAACGCGCTGGCCGGTGGAGTCCACCGCAGGGTGGTCGAAATCAATTTCAAAACTGAGCTTGTAGCCTTCATAGGGGCTCAGGCGCGCCCACTTGGTGTTGGCGCCCTCGCCTTCGCGCACTTCCACAGGCTTGATCACCCGGATAAAGCGCTTGGGTGCGGCCTGCAGCGCAATGCCGGCCGATTGCAGCAAAAATACAAACGAAGAAGCCGAGCCGTCAAGAATGGGGACCTCTTCCGCCGTGATATCGACATACAGGTTGTCAATACCCAGGCCGGCGCACGCCGACATCAGGTGCTCTACCGTATGCACTTTGGCGTTGCCRCTGGAAATGGTGGAAGCCAGCCGTGTGTCCGTCACGGCCTGCGCAGAGATGGCGATGTCCACCGGCTGCGGCAAATCCACACGGCGAAACACGATCCCGGTATCGGGCGCCGCCGGCCGCAAGGTCAGTTCCACCCGCTGGCCGCTGTGCAGGCCCACGCCCACGGCTCTGGTCAGGGATTTAAGGGTACGTTGCTGAAGCATATGGGTGATTTTAAGTGTTGCAGCCGATTGCCGCAGTTGGAGTGTTTGATGGCCACCATAGCCAAAGTGCTACAGGTTTTGCCTTGTTACAGGTGCTGCCTGAAGAATGCCGTCCAGTGCGGCACCGCGACGAAGCGATTCTTCCAGTAGCCCGTGTGGAAAACCTTGCTGACACATCGGGCCATCATGGCGTTGACGTCGTCGCCGGGCATGGTGATGCCGCTGTTAAGTTCGGTCACGCCCGATTCGTCAACCAGAACATCGCATTTGGCATAGTGCGGCCCAAAGACATTGCGTTGCCGTTTGTAAGGCGCGTCGAAACTGTGGCCCTCGCCTTCCAGTACCACGATCTTCGCGTTGCCGCCGCGCCCGTTCATCCAGCCCACGTGGCGTTCACAGTACCGGCTCGGGGTTTCGTCGTCCACTTCACCCGCGTACAAGCGCCGCATGTTGCGCTCAATCAGTGCGTGGGCGAATTTCTGCTGCATCATGACTGCGGCACCGCCACCCTGCGACTCACCGATGCTGCCGACCTTCTCGAAACCGCGGCCGCGCAGCCAGCCGGCAGCTGCGAGGCTGTCAATGGCCATATTGAATTCGTTACCGCCTTTGCGCGATGCCGCCGGATAGTCGTTGTGCGTCACGTCGATGCCTCGAGGCTTCCAGTGATCGATCACCAGCGCTGCGAAACCCTCCTTCTGAAGGCTGTCCACATAGTCAAACATCCGGCTGTCGATGCCCTGAGATCCGTGCGAGATCAGCACAATCTTCGTCTGCCCGGGCTGGCTGAACAGGTAGCCCTGCGCATCGAGCTTGTTGCAGACAAAGGGAGTACCCGCACACACCATGCTGGGCCAACTCACTTTTTCGGCCGCCTCGGGCCTGGCGGTCTGGGCGGGCGCAGACTGCGCGGACAAAACAACCAGCGCGGCGCAAAACCCTCGTATATCCATGGCGACCTCTTTGTTCTGGAGACGCTCTGCGTTGCAAGGCCAAAAAAAAGGGCGGACTACCAGCCCGCCCCTTTCGCCCTGCTTTGCGGGAACCTTAGTCAGCCTGCTTGCGCAGGAAGGCCGGAATCTCGAAGTCGTCCATCCCGCCGGAGGCCAGGGCATCGACTTTTGCGGCCGCCTGGGTCCGGTTGGTACGCCACACGCTGGGCACCGACATGTTGCCGTAGTCGGGCTGGGCCGATCCCATGGCCGTCTGCGCCGCACCGGCGCCATTGGCCGTTGTGTTCAGCGTCGGGACGTTGAACGGCACGTTGTCAGTACCCGTGCGCAGCACCTGCAGCGGCGGCGCATGGCGGCGCACGCCCTGGCGGGACAAGCCCGTTGCGACCACGGTCACACGGATATCGTCGCCCAGTTCATCGTCGTAGGCCGTGCCGTAGATCACATGCGCATCGGGGGAGGCGTATGCGCGGATGGTGTTCATCGCCAGCTTGGATTCGCTCAGCTTGAGCGAGCCCTTTGCCGCGGTGATCAGCACCAGCACGCCTTTGGCGCCCGACAGGTCAATGCCTTCCAGAAGCGGGCAAGCTACAGCCTGTTCGGCGGCGATGCGCGCAYGATCAGGACCGTTGGCCTTGGCCGTTCCCATCATGGCCTTGCCGGGTTCACCCATCACGGTGCGCACGTCTTCAAAGTCGACGTTGACGTGGCCGGGCACGTTGATGATTTCGGCAATGCCGCCCACGGCGTTTTTCAGCACGTCGTTGGCATGCGCAAAAGCCTCATCCTGCGTGACGTCGTCGCCCAGCACTTCGAGCAGCTTTTCATTGAGCACCACGATCAGTGAGTCAACGTTGGCTTCAAGTTCTGCCAGGCCGAGGTCGGCGTTGGTCATGCGGCGACCGCCTTCAAAATCAAACGGCTTGGTCACCACGCCGACGGTCAGGATGCCCATCTCCTTGGCCACGCGTGCGATCACGGGGGCGGCACCGGTACCGGTGCCGCCGCCCATGCCCGCGGTGATGAACAACATGTGCGCGCCGGCAATGGCGCTGCGGATGTCGTCCACAGCCAGCTCTGCCGCATCGCGCCCCTTGTCGGGCTTGCTGCCCGCACCCAGGCCGCTGGCACCCAGCTGGATGGTCTTGTGCGCACTGCCGCGGCTGAGTGCCTGCGCGTCGGTATTGGCGCAGATGAATTCGACGCCTTGCACGCCGCATTCGATCATGTGCCCAACGGCGTTGCCACCACCGCCGCCCACACCGATCACCTTGATCTGTGTGCCCTGGTTGAATTCTTCGATTTCAATCATTTCGATGCTCATTGGGAGCCTCCTAATCAATAAACTGCAGTTGCCAAAATTTTCAGAACGTTGTATTTATGTTTGACATGACCGGCTTACGCAGGGGGATCCGCCCCGCCTGAATGCATACAACGTGAGGGCCTGCCGATAAAAGTGGAATAGGTATTCATCAGAAATTCCCCACAAACCAGTCTTTGACCCGGCCGAATGCGTTGTGCACACTGCCTGCCTTTTGCGACACCTTGTAGCCCCGCATGCGCGCCAGCCGGGCTTCTTCGAGCAAGCCCATGACCGTGGCGGCCCGGGCCTGGGCCACCATGTCTGACAGCGCACTGTTGTAGCGCGGTATGCCCCGGCGAACCGGTTTGAGGAAGATGTCCTCCCCGAGTTCCACCATGCCGGGCATGACGGCACTGCCACCGGTAATGACGATGCCCGAAGACAACACCTCTTCGTAGCCCGACTCGCGGATCACCTGCTGGACCAGCGAAAAAATTTCCTCGATGCGCGGCTCGATCACGCCCGCCAGGGCCTGCTTGCTCAGCATGCGCGGTCCCCGGTCTCCCAGCCCCGGCACTTCCACCTGCGTGTCGGGGTCGGCCAGCAGCTGCTTGGCGTAAYCGCTTTCCACCTTGATGTCTTCAGCGTCCTTGGTGGGCGTGCGCAGCGCCATCGCGATGTCGCTGGTGATCAGGTCACCGGCGATCGGGATCACCGCGGTGTGCCGGATGGCGCCACCGGTGAAGATGGCGACGTCGGTGGTGCCGGCACCGATATCGACCATGGCCACACCCAGCTCCTGCTCGTCCTGTGTCAATACCGCCAGACTCGAAGCCAGCGGGTTGAGCATGAGCTGATCGACTTCAAGCCCACAGCGCCGCACACATTTGATGATGTTTTCAGCCGCGCTCTGGGCGCCCGTCACGATGTGCACCTTGGCTTCCAGGCGTATGCCGCTCATGCCGATGGGTTCGCGCACGTCCTGGCCGTCAATCACGAACTCCTGCGGCTCCACCAGCAGCAGGCGCTGGTCGGTCGAGATGTTGATGGCCTTGGCCGTCTCGATCACGCGCGCTACGTCGGCCTGCGTGACTTCCTTGTCCTTGACCGCCACCATGCCGCTGGAGTTGATGCCGCGGATGTGGCTGCCGGTAATGCCGGTGTAGACGCGGGCGATCTTGCAGTCGGCCATCAGTTCAGCCTCTTTCAGGGCCTGCTGGATGCTTTGCACCGTGGCGTCAATATTGACGACCACCCCGCGTTTGAGCCCGTTGCTCGCCGCGATGCCCAGGCCGGCAAGCTTGAGCTCCCCGCCCGGCATGACCTCGGCCACCACCGCCATGACCTTGCTGGTTCCGATGTCCAGCCCGACCACCAGATCTTTGTATTCCTTGGCCATATATTTACCTTTTTTTCTTTCCGTCGTCTTTGTCAGCGGGGCTTCCCGTGGTGACACCCCTGAGCCTGATCGCATAACCATTGCCGTAACGCAGGTCGGCGGATTCCAGGTCCCGCCCGTACCGGGATGACACCTGCGTCACCGTGGCAATAAAGCGGCGGGTACGTGCCTGTATTTCGTCCAGCGACCCGTGCCCCAGTTCGATCACGGCGCCGCTGTCCAATTGGGCACGCCAGCCACCCTGGCCGGTCATCTGCAATTGCTCCAGCGTGGCATCTGTTTCGTCGAACATCGGCGCCAACGCCTGGTAGGCCTGCAGTACCTGCGCCGCCTGACCCGGCGGCCCATTGAGCACCGGCAGGTCTTCCGCCTCGACGTCGCCCTGGTTGGCCTCAAACACCTCACCGAAGCTGTTGACGAGCCGGGCGTCGCCCTCGGCCCCCCAGAACGCCACCGGTTTGTGTTCCTGCAGCACCACCTTCAACCGGTTCGGAAATTCGCGCTGCACCAGCGCCCTGCGCACCCAGGGAACGGACTCGAACACCGCGCGCGTGGCACCCAGGTTCACCGTGAAAAAATTGCCGGACAACCTGGGCGCCACATTGGCCCGCAGCGTGACGGCGTTGTTGTGCGCAAGGTCGCCCTCCACACGGATTGCGTTCAGGCTGAACAGGGACTGGCGCATGAGCCACGCCACAGCCAGTGACGCAACCATGGCGGCAAACGCCAGGCCCAGAACCACCGAGAAGGTATTCATGAGCTTGACGTCCAGCGGCAAGGAAGGCGGCAGTGGCAGGGTTCTGCTCAAGTGGCGGATCCTCCGTGTTTTTGGTGGTCGAGCGAAGCAGTCTTCAGCACTTCGATGCAAAGGTCTTCATACGAGATTCCGGCTGCTCGGGCGGACATGGGCACCAGCGAATGCCCGGTCATGCCCGGCGACGTGTTGATCTCCAGCAGGTAGGGCTTGCGCGTGGCCCTGTCTATCATCACGTCGGCGCGGGCCCAGCCACGGCAATTGAGAATGCGAAAGGTGTCCAGCACAAGCTGCTGGATGACAGCCTCTTCGCCCTCGGGCAGCCCGCAGGGAACCAGGTACTGGGTGCTGTCGGTGAAGTATTTGTTCTGGTAGTCGTAGTTGCCGTCGGGCGCCACGATGCGGATGACCGGCAGTGCGCGTGCCCCCGCACCGGTACCCAGCACCGGGCAGGTCACCTCGTCACCGCTGATGAATTGCTCGCACAGGACATCGGCATCGAGTTTTTCGGCCTGTGCCACAGCGCTGGCCATGGCGGAGCGTTCCGTCACCTTGGTCAGCCCGATCGACGAACCTTCGCGTGCCGGCTTGACGATCAACGGCAGGCCGAGCGCATCCGGCAAGGCAGCGATGTCTGCAGCGCCGTAAGTGCCACGGCGCAGCAGACGGTATTGAGGGGTTGGCAATCCTTCGGAGATCATCACGCGCTTGGTCATGACCTTGTCGATGGCCATGCTGGAAGCCATGACGCCGGAGCCGGTGTAGGGAATGCCCAGCAATTCGAGCGCACCTTGCACCGTGCCATCTTCCCCAAAGCGTCCATGCAATGCGATGAAGCAACGCTCGAACCCGTCCTTCTTCAGCTCGCTCAGGTCGCGCTCGGCAGGATCAAAGGCGAGGGCATCCACGCCGCGCGAGCGAAGCGCTTTCAGTACCCCGTTACCTGACATCAGCGAAACCTCGCGCTCGGCCGACAGCCCGCCCATCAGGACGGCGACTTTTCCAAAATTCAACGCGCCTGCTTTCATGCCCGGACCTCCCTGGTACCGCCATGCCCTGCCGGCTCCAGCATTTCTGCAACCCTTGCGGGCACCATGCCGATGGATCCGGCCCCCATGCACATCACGACGTCGCCATCCAGCGTGTTGTCGAGGATGGCCTGCGGCATGGCATCGATCTCATCCACAAAGACAGGTTCTACCTTGCCGGCCACGCGTAAAGCCCGCGCCAGCGAGCGTCCGTCTGCGGCCACGATGGGCGCTTCACCGGCGGCATACACCTCGGACAGCAGCACCGCATCGGCGTTGCCGATGACCTTGACGAAATCTTCAAAACAGTCACGCGTGCGGGTGTAGCGGTGCGGCTGGAAAGCCAGCACCAG
>NZ_JBFUGX010000272.1:0-5468 GCF_056402675.1 Polaromonas sp. P3_C2
CTGCAGGGCCGCTTCAGCGCCGCCAGCGCCTCGATGACGGCAGTCATCTCCATGCGGTTGTTGGTAGTGCCAAGTTCGCCGCCAAATAGCTCTTTTTCGGTGCCGCCCATTGCCAGCAGCGCCCCCCAACCTCCGGGGCCGGGGTTTCCCTTGCATGCGCCGTCGGTATAGATCACGACGTGTTGTGGTTGTGGCGTTGTGCCTGTTGGTGTGTCGGTCATGCGTTACAAATGCTCCCGGGAAGCTCCAAAGAGCAGCCGGTGGTTAAAGAAAATCAGGCAGGCGGCTGTGAGCGGGATGAACGGGTGAGCAGCTCCTTGTTGGCTATCGCGGCGGGTGCCGTTGCCGGCGCCCTTCGCGCCTTCCAGGCGGGCTCAAGCAACCGGACGCCACGTACACGCTTGACCGCCGCGAGGAAATAAACAGCGCCAAAAATAGGCCACCAGCGTTCGCCCGCCGCATCCATCCACTCGAACCGGTCCAGCCAGGCCTGACTTGTGAGCGCCGGCCGGTAGCAGCCGAAGCGCCCCGACTCTACCTCAAAGTCCAGCAGCCTCAACCAGTCGCGAAGGCGCCAGTAGCCGATGAACTCGCCTGTTTTGGGAAGAAACAGGTTGTCATACCCCCAGCGCTGGTAGATGTGGCCGCGGCGCTGGCGCAGCCCCCACAAACTGGTCGGGTTGAAGCCGCTGATGACCACCCGACCTTCCGGAACAAGCACCCGGCTCACCTCGCGCAGGCTGGCATGCGGGTCGCTGCTGAGTTCGAGCGTATGCGGCAATACCACCAGGTCCAGGCTGTTCTCCGGGAAGGGAAGTGCTCCTGCATCGGTCAGGAGCGCCGCGCGCCGGGAACTTGCGGCCGTGCGGCCGCTCGTATCTGTAGCCGGGGACTTTCCGGGTTCAGACGACGGCGGCAGGGAATCCAGTGCCAGCCATTTGTGCGGCATGCGATTGGCTTGCAGGGCGTCGAGCTCCGGCAGGCCCAATTGCAGTGCGTGGTAACCAAACACGTCACTGACGGCCTGGTCAAAATGCGTGCGTTCCCAGTCCAGAAGATAACCACCGGGAGGGGTCTTCAGCCAGTCCGTCAAACCTATAATTTCAGAGCTCATTGAGACCACTGTATGTATTTGATTCCCATTCCTGCCTTCGACGACAACTACCTCTGGTTGTTGCATGACGGCAGGCGTGCCCTGGTCGTGGACCCGGGAGATGCCGGGCCGGTGCAGCGCACCCTGGAGCAGCACGCATTGCAACTGGAGTCGATTCTAGTCACGCATCACCATCCCGACCACACGGGCGGTGTCGATGCCCTGCGCGAAGCGACGGGCGCCCAAGTCTGGGGCCCTGCCACCGAACGCATTCCGCAGCCTTACACACATCTCAATGGAGGTGACAGCCTCACGGCCCTCGGCCTGGATTTCCAGGTGATCGACGTGCCCGGGCATACCGCAGGTCACATTGCCTATTACCTTGCCCCCACGCTTTCCGCTTCGCGTGATGCGCTGCCCCCCGAGGGGGCTCATCCGGCTTGGGGCGGCCCGGCGCCGGATGGCCTTGCCGTGAACGGCAGGCCGCTGCTGTTTTGCGGCGACACACTGTTCTCGGGAGGCTGCGGACGTTTATTCGAGGGTACACCGGCGCAAATGCTGGCCTCGCTCGACAAGCTGGCTGCGTTGCCTGGCAACACCGTCGTCTGTTGTACCCATGAATACACACTCAGCAATCTCCGCTTTGCCGTGGCAGTCGAGCCAGAAAATGCCGACCTGGCGGCATATCAGGCGCAATGCGTTGCACTTCGCGCCCAGGGAAAGCCAACCTTGCCGACCTCTGTGGCCCAGGAATTGCTGATCAACCCCTTCTTGCGGACCCGCCAACCCACTATCATGGCGGCTGCCCGGCACTTTGATGCGTCGGCCCGCGACGACAACACCGTATTTGCCGCCATCCGGCAGTGGAAAAACCAATTCAAATGACGCCACACGACCGAACCACTGCAGCATCCCCTCTTCCCAATCTCATCAATTTCCGTATTGTTCCGCTGGCGTTTCTGCTTGTGGCGACACTGTTGGCGGGCTGCGCCACACAGCCACCCGGCATGCCGGGTGACCCGGTCCTCACAACAGGAACAGGCCCCGCCGCCAAACCGCAAGTGCCGGGCGGCCCACTTCAAGCCATCACACCAGGTCAGATCGGCTCTTACCAGATCGCCTCCACGGAACCTCCCAAGGAACTTTGGGACCGTATTCGCCGCGGCTTCGCCATGCCCGACCTGCAAAACGAACTGGTGACGGATCGCGAGCAGTGGTATGCCAGCCGGCCGGACTATATCCAGCGCATGACCGAGCGCTCCAGCAAATACCTTTTTCACATCGTTGAAGAACTTGAGCGCCGCCAGATGCCGACGGAACTGGCATTGCTGCCGTTCATCGAAAGCGCTTTTAACCCGCAGGCCGTTTCCAGCGCCAAAGCCGCCGGCATGTGGCAGTTCATGCCGGCCACCGGCAAATATTTCGACCTGAAGCAAAACGCTTTCCGCGACGACCGGCGCGACGTACTGGCTTCCACCCGTGCGGCACTGGACTACCTGCAAAAGCTGCATGGCATGTTTGGCGACTGGCATCTGGCGCTGGCGGCCTACAACTGGGGGGAGGGCAGCGTGGGCCGCGCCATCGCCAAAAACCAGAGAGCAGGGCTGGGCACCAGCTACACCGACCTGAACATGCCGGCAGAAACGAGGCTCTACGTGCCCAAGCTGCAGGCCGTCAAAAACATTGTGGCCAATCCCCAGGCATTCCGCACGGAATTGCCGCTGATCGAAAACCACCCTTATTTTCAGCAGGTGCTGATCACACGTGACATTGATGTAGCCCTGGCCGCACGCCTTGCGGACGTCAAGATTGAAGACTTCAAGGCACTGAACCCTTCAGCACATCGCCCCGT
This sequence comes from Polaromonas sp. P3_C2, assembly GCF_056402675.1. Lineage (NCBI taxonomy): Bacteria > Pseudomonadati > Pseudomonadota > Betaproteobacteria > Burkholderiales > Comamonadaceae > Polaromonas > Polaromonas sp. P3_C2. The sequence goes on from NZ_JBFUGX010000272.1 coordinate 2,946, forward strand.
CATCATCGCAGCAGGAACGCCCCAGATACTGCTTCCCTGGGACAACGCCACGGTGTTTCAGCGCAACTTCGAGGCCTACACCCAGGGGCAATATGCCAGCTGGACCGCCTGGTCGGCGCCCAGCACCATGAACCCGGCCGAAGCAGCACGCCGCACTGGCATGAGTGAGGCCGATCTGCGCAGCGTCAACAACATACCGCCGCGCATGCTCATCAAGGCAGGCTCGACCTTGCTGGTGCCGCGTTCCGCCAAGGTGGAAAACGACGTTACCAGCCACGTTGCAGATACCGCGCAAGTCTCGTTTTCTCCTGAAGTCGTGACACGCCGCACCACCGTCAAGGCCCGCAAGGGCGAGTCGGTTGCAACCATTGCCAAGCGCTACGGCCTGAGCGTTGCCAGCGTTGCCGAATGGAACAATGTCAGCACTTCCAGCGCGTTCAAGCTGGGCCATCAGGTGGTGGTTTTTCTTCCGGTCAAAAGCCATGCCTCAAAAAGCCAGGCCTCAGCCTCCAGCCGCAGTCGCGGCAGTTCCGCCAAAGTGACCAAACGCAGCAATACCAAGACGGTCGTCAAGTCCAAAAAACGTTGACGTTCCGGATCACGCGCTCCAGCAGTCACCAGCTGCGGGGCTGCTGCTACAGCTTGAACGAACCGCTGCCGAACAAACCGATCAAGCCGATAACGATCAGGTAAATCGCCACGATGTAATTGAGCAGCCGCGGTATCAGCAGGATAAGGATCCCCGCGATGAGCGACACGATGGGGCCGATGCTGAGTGAAAGATTCATGGTGTGTCCTTGGAGTGAAGCCGGCTTGCCGCTGCTGCGCATGGCAGAAGCGGTGCAGGCAGTCACGACTTTAAGGAGCCACCCGGCCGCAGGCTGTAGGACGACAGGAAGAGTTGCGGTACAGGGAAAACGTCAGAGTTTTTCTGTCTCACCAGTGCGCGGCTGCCATTTCATGAGCCGCTTCTCCAGCTTGCCAACAATGCCGTCCAGCACCAGGGCAAATGCCGTCAGCACCACGATGCCGGCAAACACCGTGTTCACGTCAAACGTGCCCTCGGCCTGCAAAATCAGGTAGCCCACTCCGCGCGCAGAGCCCAGGTATTCACCCACGACGGCCCCGACAAACGCCAGGCCCACAGAGGTATGCAGGCTGGAAAACACCCAGCTGGTCGCGCTTGGCAGGTACACCGTGCGCAGCAGCTGGCGCTGGTTGGCGCCCAGCATGCGGGCATTCGCCAGCACCACCGGGCTGACCTCTTTCACGCCCTGGTAAACATTGAAGAACACGATGAAAAACACCAGCGTGACCGCCAGCGCCACCTTGCTCCAGATGCCAAGGCCAAACCACAGCGCAAAAATGGGTGCCAGGATCACACGGGGCATGGAATTGGCCGCCTTGATGTAGGGGTCCAGGATGGCGCTGGCTGTAGGGGCCAGGGCAAGCCACAGGCCGCACGCCAGGCCCAGCACGGTGCCTATGCCGAAGGCCAGCACGGTTTCCAGCAACGTGGTGCCCAGGTGAAGGTAGATGTCGGCATTGCCCGGCAAGCCATCGGGGAACATGCGGCTTTCACCAAAACCAAAAGGCATGAACCAGCTCCACACCCTGCCGGCGACCTTGATGGGCTCGCCCAGGAAAAAAGCAATTTTCTGGTCGCGCGAAGCCAGGTGCCAGCCCAACAGCACGAGTACCAACAAGCCCAGCTGCCAGGCGCGCAGGTTGTTTTCTGAAGGTTTGAGGCGGTGCCACATGCTCAAGCCGCTTTCTTCAGTTGCTGCGCGTAACCTTTAAGGACCTCATCGCGCAACACATTCCATATCTGCGTATGCAGCTCGACAAACCGCGGCTGACTGCGTACCTCGGCAACATCGCGCGGACGAGGCAGATCGATGGCAAATTCGCCGATGGGATGCGTGCCGGGTCCAGCCGACAGCACCACCACCCTGTCGCTCATGGCAATGGCCTCGTCAAGATCGTGGGTGATGAACAGCACGGCCTTCTTTTTTGCGGCCCACAGGTCCAGCACCTCGTTTTCCATGAGCTGGCGCGTCTGAATGTCAAGCGCACTGAAAGGTTCGTCCATCAGGATGATGTCGGGATCCAGCGCCAGCACCTGGGCCAGTGCGGTGCGCTTGCGCATGCCGCCCGAAAGCTGGTGCGGATAGCGGTCGCCGAACTCGCCCAGCCCCACGCGTTCAAGCCAGTCCTGCGCCTGGCGGCGGGCCTCGGTATCCGGAACACCACGGTATTGCAAGCCCATCATCACATTGGCGATGGCGCTGCGCCACGGCATTAAGGCTTCAGTCTGGAACATGTAGCCGGCGCGGGTGTTGATGCCGCCCAGCGGTTGGCCAAACACCCGAACCTCACCGGAAGACGGCTCCAGCAAACCGGCACCAATATTGAGTAACGTGGATTTACCGCAACCTGTAGGCCCGACAACCGAAACGAATTCACCGGCCCGTATGCGCAAGGTGGTGTCGCTTACCGCCGCATAACGCTGGCCCGCATCGT
>NZ_JBFUGX010000273.1:0-5468 GCF_056402675.1 Polaromonas sp. P3_C2
GAATTTCTGTGGTTCAACACGCACCCGGCTCAGGTCTTCATGGGCGACGTGGGCGCGCTGGCGCTGGGCGCCGCGCTGGGCACCATCGCGGTCATCGTGCGCCAGGAAATCGTGCTGGCCATCATGGGCGGCATCTTCGTTGTCGAGGCGCTCTCCGTGATGATGCAGGTGACCTGGTTCAAGTACACGAAGAAGCGCTACGGTGAAGGCCGCCGCATCCTCAAGATGGCGCCGCTGCACCATCACTTCGAGAAAAGCGGCTGGAAAGAAACCCAAGTGGTTGTCCGTTTCTGGATCATCACCATGCTGTTGTGCCTCATCGGTCTTTCCACCTTGAAGCTCAGGTAACAGGCATGCGGCATTTGCAAGACCAAACCGTGTTGATTCTGGGCCTGGGCGCGTCCGGCCTCGCCATGGCGCGCTGGTGCGTGCGCCATGGCGCTTCGGTCACGGTCGCCGATACGCGCGAGGCGCCTTCCTTGCTCGCAACGTTGCGACAGGAATTGCCGGGCGTCACGTTCATCGGCGGTGCTTTTACGCCAGCGCTGGTGCAAGGTACTGCCGTGCGTGCTGTCTACCGTTCGCCGGGGCTGGCGCCTGCAGTGATCGCCCCTGTGGTGGAGGCTGCGCGCGAGATCGGTTTGCCGGTTGGGGGTGAGCTTGATCTGTTCTCCCTGGCTCTTGCCGATCTCCGCGATGTCCCTGCCGCAGAGGCGGTGGAAGACGAGCCTGAAACTGAGGCACCTCCCGCACTCCCGGAGCCGGTGCCTGAGTCGCTGTCATCCGAATCATCAGATGGAACGGACGTGCCCGATGCGATGGCTGTAGCTGATTCGCTCGCGGGCGAAACCTCTGTGCCAGCCGGTGCCTCCGACGACACAGAGGTTCTGCCAGATGCGGCAGACAGCACACCAGAGGGCGGGTCAGTCGCCCTTGAAGAAGCGAGCGAAAGGGTTGCAACCCCTGAATTACTGGGTCTTGTGCCGCCGGAAAAGCCCACCGGCTACCGGCCCGAAGTGTTGGCCATCACGGGAACCAACGGCAAAACCACGGTGACCTCGCTGTTGGGCCAACTGGTGCAGCGCGCCGGGAAAACGGTGGCCGTGGCAGGCAACATCGGCCCGACGCTGCTCGACACGCTGTCGGCCCATATGGATGCGCAAACCCTGCCGCAAGTCTGGGTGCTGGAGCTGTCCAGTTTCCAGCTCGCCGATGTGCACGGCTTTGAGCCAACGGCCGCCGTGGTGCTCAACATCACGCAGGACCATCTGGACTGGCACGGCGACATGGACGCCTACGTCGCGGCGAAAGCCAGGGTCTTCGGTGCCAGCACCTTCATGCTGCTCAATCGCGATGACGCTCGCGTGATGGCCATGCTGCCGCCGCCCGTCAAGGTGCGCCTGAAGCCGCCCCAGGTGCGCCCCCATGCGACCTTCGGCGCCGGCGAGCCGCAGCGCCCCGGCGACTACGGCATCGAAACCGTCAATGGCATGACCTGGTTGGTGCGCGCGGCCGAGGCCGACGAAACCATCAAGCGCCGCAAGGACGAAGAGGTAGAGCTGCACGTGCAGCGCCTGATGCCTATCGAAGCCCTTCGCATACGCGGGCGGCATAACGCCACCAACGCCCTGGCCGCGCTGGGCCTGGCTGTGGCTGCGGGCTGCAACCTCGCCCCCATGCTGCACGGCCTGCGCGAATACCGCGGTGAGCCCCATCGCGTGGAGTCGGTGGCTGTCGTTAATGACGTTGAATACTTCGACGACAGCAAGGGCACCAACGTGGGCGCCACCGTGGCGGCTCTGACAGGGTTGGGACTRGAGCGCAAGCTGGTGCTCATTCTGGGCGGCGAAGGCAAGGGGCAGGACTTCTCACCGTTGGCCGACCCGGTGCAACGCCACGTCCGGGCCGTGGTGCTGATAGGGCGCGATGCGCCTCTCATCAAGGAGGTCTTGCCCCGCAATATTCCAGTGTTCGACGCYGCATCCATGGAGGAAGCGGTCACCCTGGCCGCGCAGCAGGCACAGACCGGTGAAGCCGTCCTGATGTCGCCGGCCTGTGCAAGCTTCGACATGTTCGACAACTACGAGCACCGGGCCAAGGTCTTTTGCGACGCCGTGCAGGCGCTGGCGCAAGAACAGGGGCATGTGCTGTGACGGCTGTCGTGCGCTTTTTCGGCTGGTTCTCCGGTGTCGGCAAGGCCGCGTCGGAAGTCCTTCCCGTGCGGCTTGGCGGACACAGCCGGCCACAGACGCTGGCCGCACCTCCTGTTCGCATGGCCGGTTTTGACCAGGCGCTGCTGTGGGTCACCGTGGCCTTGCTGATGTGGGGCCTTGTGATGGTGTATTCAGCTTCCGTGGCCATGCCCGACAACCCCAAATTCGCGCGCTATGCGCATACCCATTTCCTGCTGCGCCATGTGTTGTCGCTGGTGGTCGCTCTCATCGTCGCCGTCCTGGCATTCCAGGTGCCGCTGGCCACATGGGAAAAACTGGCGCCCTGGCTGTTTGTCCTCTCCCTGTTGCTGCTGATACTGGTCCTGGTGCCGTTTATCGGAAAAGGCGTGAACGGCGCCCGCCGCTGGATTTCGCTGGGCATCATGAACTTTCAGCCTTCAGAGCTCGCGAAATTCGCGGTGCTTCTCTATGCGGCCGATTACATGGTCCGCAAGATGGAAGTGAAAGAGCGCTTCTTCCGCGCGGTGATGCCCATGGCTGTGGCCATAGCAATTGTCGGATTGCTATTGCTGGCCGAACCCGACATGGGCGCGTTCATGGTGATCTCGGTCATTGCGATGGGTATTCTCTTCCTGGGCGGTGTCAATGCCCGCATGTTCTTTGTCATCGCGGCTGTGGTGGTGGTTGCCTTCAGCCTGATGGTGATGCTCAGCGAATGGCGGCGTGAGCGTATCTTTGCCTACCTCGACCCGTGGAGCGATAAATACTCCATGGGCAAGGGCTACCAGCTCTCCCACTCCCTGATTGCCTTCGGCCGCGGCGAGATTTTCGGTGTGGGTCTGGGCGGCAGCATTGAGAAGCTGCATTGGCTGCCCGAAGCGCACACCGACTTCCTGATGGCCGTGATTGGCGAAGAGTTTGGCCTGTTGGGTGTGCTGGCTGTGATCGGCATGTTCATGTGGATGACCCGCCGCATCATGCACATCGGTCGCCAGTCGATTGCCCTGGACCGCCTGTTTGCCGGTCTGGTGGCGCAAGGCGTTGGCATCTGGATAGGTTTCCAGACCTTCATCAACATTGGCGTGAACCTCGGTGCGCTGCCGACCAAGGGCCTCACGCTGCCGTTGATGAGTTACGGTGGTTCGGCGATTCTGATGAACCTGATTTCTTTGGCCGTGGTGCTGAGGATTGACTATGAGAATCGCCTGCTCATGAGAGGAGGCCGCGCATGAGCAAGCAACACTGTGCTTTGGTGATGGCCGGAGGAACGGGCGGGCACATTTTCCCGGGCCTGGCCGTGGCTGAGGCCCTGCGGGAGCGCGGCTGGCGGGTGCACTGGCTGGGCGGGCGTGGCAGCGCAGTTCGCCCCAGCATGGAAAGCCAGCTGGTGCCGCCCCGCGGCTTCCCTTTCGAATCGATTGATTTTTCCGGTGTGCGGGGCAAAGGGCCGGTCACGCTGGCATTCCTGCCCCTGCGCCTGCTCAAGGCGTTTTGGCAAAGCATCCAGGTGGTACGCCGCGTCAAGCCCGATGTGGTGGTCGGCCTGGGCGGCTACATCAGTTTTCCGGCCGGGATGATGAGTGTGCTGTTGGGTAAGCCCCTGGTTCTGCACGAGCAGAATTCGGTGGCGGGTATGGTCAACAAGGTGCTGGCGAGTGTGGCTGACCGCGTCTTCACCGCATTTCCGGGTGTGTTGCCCAAAGCCGAATGGGTGGGCAACCCACTGCGGCCAGCATTTACCCGGCAGCCCGACCCGCAAGAGCGTTTTGCCGGACGCAGCGGTCCCCTGAAACTGCTGGTGATCGGCGGGAGCCTGGGCGCCCGGGGGTTGAACGAGCTGGTACCCAAAGCCCTCGCACTGATCCCTGAAGCAGAACGACCACAGGTCCTCCACCAAAGCGGCGCGCTGCAGATTGAAGAATTGCGCGCCAACTATGCGGCGGCTGGCGTATCGGCCGAGCTCACGCCTTTCATTGAAGACACCGCGAAGGCCTTCGCCGATGCCGACCTGATCATTTGCCGCGCTGGCGCCAGTACGGTCACGGAAATCGCTGCGGTGGGCGCTGCGGCAGTGTTCGTGCCTTTTCCCGCTGCGGTCGACGACCACCAGACAGTCAACGCGAAGTTCCTGGTCGACCAGGGAGGCGGATGGCTGATCCAGCAGCGCGACCTCAGCGCCGGAATGCTGGCAGAAATGCTACAAAAAAACAGAGCGGCTTGCGCTTGTCCAGAAAGCCTTACAGGCCAAAACCATGCAAAAAACTGAAGCCACGGCCCGTGTGGTGGCCGCTTGTGAGGAGCTGGCGACATGAAACRCGCCATCAAAAACATTCACTTCATCGGTCTGGGCGGCGCCGGCATGTCTGGCATTGCAGAGGTGCTGCACAACCTGGGATACGTCATTTCGGGGTCTGACCTGTCAGACAGCCCAACGCTGCGACGCCTGGGCAAGCTCGGCATCAAGACCTTCGTCGGCCACACCGCCGGCAACCTTGAGATGGTTGACGCCGTGGTGACATCCACCGCCGTACAGGCCGACAACCCCGAGGTGCTGGCGGCGCGTGAAAAACGCATTCCCGTGGTGCCGCGCGCGCTGATGCTGGCCGAACTGATGCGCCTGAAGCAGGGCATCGCGATTGCCGGGACGCACGGCAAAACCACCACCACCAGCCTGGTCGCCAGCGTGCTGGCCGAGGGCGGCCTGGACCCGACCTTTGTGATCGGCGGGCGCCTCAACAGCGCCGGTGCCAACGCCAAGCTCGGCTCGGGCGACTACATCGTGGTCGAAGCTGACGAATCGGATGCTTCGTTCCTGAACCTGCTGCCCGTAATGGCTGTCGTCACCAACATCGACGCTGACCACATGGAGACTTACGGTCACGATTTCGGCAACCTCAAGAAAGCTTTTGTCGACTTCCTGCACCGCATGCCTTTTTACGGAACGGCGATCTTGTGCACCGACGACCCGGCTGTGCGCGACATCCTGCCGCAGGTTTCCTGCCCCATTACCAGCTATGGTTTCGGCGAAGATGCGCAGGTGCGCGCCGTCAATGTGCGGCCGGTGGGCGCACAAATGCATTTCACGGCACAGCGCCGCAATGGCGTGACCTTGCCCGACATGGACGTGGTGCTCAACCTGGCCGGCGAGCACAACGTGCTCAATGCCCTGTCGGCTATTGCCATTGCCGTTGAGCTCAACGTGCCCGACGCGGCAGTACAGAAAGCGCTGGCTGAATTCCGGGGCGTCGGGCGGCGCTTCCAGAGTTACGGGGACATGCCGGCCAAGGGCGGCGG
>NZ_JBFUGX010000274.1:0-5456 GCF_056402675.1 Polaromonas sp. P3_C2
CTTGAGGGCCGGGTCGCCGTCGATGTTGGCGTTGTCCGACAGCAGCAGCAGCACGTCTACATCCGAATGGGGAAACAGCTCGCCGCGGCCAAAGCCTCCTGCGGCCACCAGGCAGGCGGAAACCGGAAAGCCGGCACGCTGCCAGAGCAGCTGCAGGGTCGCATCGGCATGCCGGGCGAATTTTTGCAGCAGGCTGTGGATGCCGCGGGACGAGGCGCCACTGGCGGCCAGCGTGGCGAGGAGGGCGGCTTTCCCCGCTTTGTATTGCTCGCGGACCGGGGCCAGCTCGATCATCGCGGAGCTCGCAGGGTCGGAGAGTGCGCGGGGCGCCACTGTGCGCCTGGCTCAGGCACTGACAGCGGCTTGGGCAGGGCTGCTTTGCGGGACAAACGCCGGGATCGGCGGGCTGCCGGCGGACAGGGTAAGTACCTCATAGCCGGTTTCAGTCACCAAAATGGTGTGTTCCCACTGGGCGGACAAGGAATGGTCGCGCGTCACGATGCTCCAGCCGTCTTTCTCGGGGCCGTCCTTGATGTCACGCTTGCCGGCATTGATCATGGGTTCGATGGTGAAGGTCATGCCCGGTGTGAGCTCTTCGAGCGTGCCGGGGCGGCCGTAGTGCAGCACTTGCGGTTCTTCGTGGAATTTCTGGCCAATTCCATGGCCGCAAAACTCGCGAACTACGGAAAACCCCTGTTTTTCGGCAAAAGTCTGGATCGCAAAGCCGATGTCGCCCAGCCTGACCCCAGGCTTGACGCGCATGATGCCCTGCCACATGGCTTCATAGGTCACWTGGCAGAGCCGCTTGGCCGCAATGGAAGCTTCGCCAACCAGGTACATGCGGCTGTTGTCGCCGTGCCAGCCGTCCTTGGTGATGACGGTCACGTCAATATTGACAATGTCGCCTTTTTTCAACGGTTTGTCGTTGGGAATGCCATGGCAGACCTGGTGGTTGATGGAAGTGCACAGCGACTTGGGATATGGCACATAGCCGGGAGGGCCATAGCCCAGCGTGGCCGGAATGGTGCCTTGAACCTGGGTCATGTAGTCATGGGCCAGCCGGTCTATTTCATTGGTGGTGACACCCGGCTTCACGAAGGGGGTGAGGTAGTCCAGCACCTCGGAAGCAAGCCTCCCTGCCAGGCGCATGCCTTCAATTCCTGCGGCATCTTTGTAAGTAATACTCATGGCCCCGATTATCCCACCGCTCCCGGGCACATGCATTTTCAGCATGGGACCAAGGGGCTTTGGCTTTGGCCCGAATGTGGCCCGAACGGATCGCAAAAGTGCCCGGGCGCACCGGCAGCAAACCGGGGAAGGCCTTCAGTCGCTGATAAAATTACGGGTTAACGCTAGCCCGTTAAACCCAACAGCCATGCGCTGCCCACCTCCCATTACAAGGCCACCGCTACCGTGACCCTGCACCTGACGACTTTTGAGGGCGAACCCCACGGGATCAGCGCCCTCAGCGATTTCCGCGTCCAGCAACTCCTTCCCCGCCTGCAAGCCGTCCACGACAAGATCGTGGGCATCAGCGCCCGGTTTGTGCATCTGGTTGCCACGGAGGCGCCGCCTTCAGACACCGTCAAGGGCCAGCTCGCAGCACTGCTTACCTATGGCGACCCTTGCATTGCAGGCGCTGGAAAAACCGATGATGCACTGACCTTTATTGTCTCGCCGCGCTTTGGCACCGTTTCGCCCTGGGCGTCGAAGGCTACGGACATCGCCCACAACTGCGGCCTGGCCATCAAACGCATTGAGCGCATCACCGAATACCGCATTACCTTGAAAAGCGGCTTTTTCAGCAAAACGGCCCTGACGGATGCCCAGCGCGAGCAGGTCGCCGGCCTGCTGCACGACCGCATGACTGAAAGCGTGATGTTGGATCGCGCGCAGGCTGCCGGCCTCTTCACCGAATTGCAAGGTGCATCGCTACAGACCATCGACGTGCTGGCCGGTGGCAAAGCGGCCCTGGAAGCCGCCAATGCCGAATTTGGCCTGGCGCTGGCAGCCGATGAAATCGACTACCTGGTCACCGCCTTCACCCAGCTCAAACGCAACCCGACCGACGTTGAGCTCATGATGTTCGCCCAGGCCAACAGCGAGCACTGCCGCCACAAGATCTTCAACGCCGACTTTACGATTGACGGCGTTGCGCAGGAGAAAAGCCTGTTCGGCATGATCCGCAACACCGAAAAGCTGCATCCCCAGCACACGGTGGTGGCTTATTCGGACAACGCTTCGGTCATGGAAGGCTATAAAACACAGCGGTTTTATGCCAAAACTAGTACAAAACCGGCCCCTCGCCCAACAGGAACAAGCGCGAGCAGCTATCAAACTTATAGCGCTACGGATGACGTGTTGATGCATGTGCTGATGAAAGTCGAGACGCACAACCATCCCACGGCTATTTCTCCCTTCCCTGGCGCGTCGACCGGTGCGGGCGGAGAGATTCGTGACGAAGGCGCAACCGGCCGCGGCTCCAAGCCCAAGGCGGGCTTGACGGGCTTCACCGTGTCCAGGCTGTTTGACGACGCCGCCACGTCCTATGGCAAGCCAGAACACATCGCCAGCCCGCTGCAGATCATGACGGAAGGCCCGCTGGGCGGCGCAGCGTTCAACAACGAGTTCGGCCGGCCCAACCTCAACGGCTACTTCCGCGAATATGAGCAGACCGTCGGCGGCCAGCGCTGGGGTTATCACAAGCCCATCATGATTGCGGGTGGTGTCGGCACGATTGATGCGGCACTCACCAAGAAGATTCTCTTCCCGGCCGGCACGCTGCTGATCCAGCTGGGCGGCCCTGGTATGCGCATCGGCATGGGCGGCAGCGCGGCCAGCTCCATGGCTTCGGGCGCGAATGCGGCCCAGCTTGACTTTGATTCGGTGCAGCGCGGCAACCCTGAAATCGAGCGCCGCGCGCAAGAGGTCATCAACCAGTGCGCCCAACTGGGTGCGGCCAACCCCATCCTGGCGATCCACGATGTGGGCGCCGGCGGTTTGTCCAATGCGTTTCCTGAGCTGGTGAATGACGCGGGGCGAGGTGCGAAGTTTGATTTGCGTGCCGTGCCGCTGGAAGAAAGCGGCCTTTCGCCCAAGGAAATCTGGAGCAATGAAAGCCAGGAGCGTTATGTGATGGCGGTTGCGCCTGAGTCACTGCCGCAGTTCCAGGCCTTCTGCGAGCGTGAGCGCTGCCCGTTTGCGGTGATTGGCATTGCGACGGAAGAAAAGCAACTGGTGCTGTCCGACAAAGACGCGGCCCCGCCGGTGGATATGCCGATGAATGTGTTGCTCGGCAAGCCGCCCAAAATGCACCGCGACGTGAAGTCGGTCAAACACACGATCAAACCCATCGAMCTGACCGGCGTCGATCTGCAGAAAAGTGCGATTGCGGTGCTCAGCCACCCGACCGTCGCGTCCAAGCGCTTCCTGATCACCATCGGCGACCGCACCGTGAGCGGCCTCACGCACCGTGATCAGATGGTTGGCCCCTGGCAGGTGCCGGTAGCCGACTGCGCTGTCACGCTGGCTGACTACAGCGGTTTTGCGGGCGAAGCCATGAGCATGGGCGAACGCACGCCGCTGGCCACCGTCAACGCGGCCGCTTCGGGGCGTATGGCGGTCGCCGAGGCCATCACCAACCTGCTGGCCGCGCCCATTGAGCTGCCGCGTGTCAAGCTGTCAGCCAACTGGATGGCCGCCTGCGGCGAGCCCGGCCAGGATGCGGCGCTCTACGAGACCGTCAAGGCCGTCGGCATGGAGCTGTGCCCGGCGCTGGGCGTGTCGATTCCGGTTGGCAAGGATTCCTTGTCGATGCGCACCGTGTGGAGCGAGGGCGCTGACARCAAGAAAGTCACCTCGCCGGTGTCGCTGATCGTGAGCGCTTTCGCCACACTGCCCGATGTGCGTGGCACCCTCACGCCGCAGCTGAACCGCGATGAGGCCGACAGCACGCTGATCCTGATTGACCTGGGTAAGGGCCAGAACCGCATGGGCGGCTCCATCCTCGCGCAAACGCTGGACAAGGAAGAGGGCAAGGTGCCCGATCTCGACGATCCGAAAGACCTGGTCAACCTCGTCAATGCCATCAATGCGCTGCGCAAAGAGGGCAAGCTCATGGCCTACCACGACCGCAGTGACGGTGGCCTGTTTGCCGCAGTATGTGAGATGGGCTTTGCCGGCAACGTGGGCGTGTCGCTCAACATCGACATGCTGCTGGTCGAAGGCGACGGCATTTCCGACAGCCGCATGGACACGGGCGACAGCAAGAACTGGGCAAGCCAGGTCGGCGCGCGCCGCGAGGAGCTCACGCTCAAGGCGCTGTTCAACGAAGAGCTGGGTGCCGTCATCCAGGTGGCCACGTCTGCGCGCAACGAAGTGATGCAGACCCTGCGCGAGCACGGCCTCTCCAAATTCAGCCACTTCATCGGCAAGACGCGCCCACAGCACGCCTCGCTCGAAGTCGGCAAGGGCGAGATCCAGGTCTGGCGCGACACCAAGGCCGTGTTCTCGGCCAAGCTGCAAGACTTGCATCAGGTCTGGGATTCGATCAGCTGGAAGATTTGCCAGCAGCGCGACAACCCCGATTGCGCCAATACTGAACACGCGACCACCGGCAACCCCGCCGACCCGGGCCTGCATGTGCAACTGACGTTTGATCCAGTCAAAGTGCTGTCGGCGCCCGCGCTCAACCTGTCGGCGCGGCCACGCGTGGCGGTGCTGCGCGAGCAGGGCGTCAATTCGCATGTGGAAATGGCTTACGTCTTCACCGAAGCCGGCTTTGAAGCCTGCGACGTGCATATGACTGACCTTCAAACCGGTCGCGCCAGGCTGGCCGACTTCAAGGGCATCGTGGCCTGCGGCGGCTTCAGCTATGGCGACACGCTGGGGGCTGGCATCGGCTGGGCGCGCTCAGTCACCTTCAACCCGGTGCTGTCCGAAGAGTTCAAGGCGTTCTTTGCGCGCCAGGACACCTTTGGTTTGGGCGTGTGCAACGGCTGCCAGATGTTTGCCGAACTGGCCGACATCATCCCGGGCGCCGAGGCCTGGCCGCGCTTTACCACCAACCGCAGCGAGCGCTTTGAAGCACGCCTGAGCATGGTCGAGGTGCTGGAGTCCCCCAGCATCTTCCTGCAGGGCATGGCCGGCAGCCGCCTGCCGATCGCCGTCGCGCATGGCGAGGGCTATGCCAATTTCGCCTTCCGGGGCGATGCCTCCAAGGCGATTGCCGCTATGCGCTTTACCGACAACGATGGCAAGCCGACCGAAGCTTATCCGGCCAACCCCAACGGCAGCGCCGGCGGCCTCACCGCCGTGACCACGGCTGACGGCCGCTTCACGGCGATGATGCCGCATCCCGAGCGCGTGTTCCGCAACATCCAGAAGAGCTGGACTTCGGGCGGCGCCAGCGAACGCAGCCCGTGGATGAGCCTCTGGCACAACGCGCGCAAGTGGGT
>NZ_JBFUGX010000275.1:0-5452 GCF_056402675.1 Polaromonas sp. P3_C2
GCTGTCTCCCGGTAAACCGCGTATTGAAGTCCCCCACCCGACGATCGCAGGCCGAAAAATCATCATTCAACCCTCCTACCAGCTGGTTGCGGGCGGCACGGTTGGTGGCGGTACCCTCGTTGACTTCCGCGTAGTGGGCACGCCGACTGCCACGTCAGGGAAATTCCTGATCATCTGGGAAGACTCTGAACAAGGTGGTGACTATGACAGCGATGCCTCCGGTATCCTGCGGTACGAGGTCATAGGCACCAAGTTGTATGTGTACACCCGGGTTTTCAACGCCGCGTCGGTGAACCCCCAGGGCTTTGGCTACACCATATCCGGCAGCACCAAAGACGGCGCGCACTTCCATTCCGGTATCTATACCTACAGTTTCACAGACAGCACCACGCTGACCGTGAAGAAGGCTGACGGTACAGTGCACCCCAATATCAATACATCGGGCGGCTGCAACAATTGCGAAGTGAACCAGGAAGAGAGCCGCGCTGAATATGATTTTGGGACGGCAACCGCTGCTCAGCTTCAGGATCCGCTTTGGCTTGCAGCGAAATGGGGCGGGTTCAGTAAAAATGAAAATGTCACCGTACCACCGTCTGATCCGAAAATTTACTTCGAAAAACCCACCACCGACAAGGCCAACTGGGATGTGAAGAAGCTGGATGGTACGCCTGGCGCAGATGGCTACCCGGATAACTATTTCCTGGCAATTCGCCCCAGCGAGCTGGAAAAAGCCTTGCGCGCCGCCTTCAGTGCGATTGTGGGCGCTTCCAACACGGCGCCTGCACTTGCCGCTTCGCAGCTCACGACTGGCAGCCTGAAATATCTGGCCAGCTTTGACGGCGACGACGGCCATGGCGAAGTGCTGTCATTTATCGTCAAGCCTGACGGTGACTTTGATATTCGCCTCAAGAGCGACGGCACGCTGGACCGCAGCTATTACTACTGGGATGGCCATACCAAATTGACGGCGTCCACTTCGCGGCAGATCATTACCAATGTCGGGAACTCGACCGGCACGCCATTTACCTGGGCAGCCTTGTCGAATGCCGTTAAAACGACTGCGGTGGGCGGCACAGATGCAACGGCCCAGGCCAAGCTCAACTGGCTTCGGGGCAGCCGCGTTGACGAAACCCCGACAGGTCTCCGGTTCCGAAAACGCAATACCAATTCCATCATGGGGCCTGTCGTCAACTCCAACCCCGTGGTGACCTCGAAGCCCAACGCAGACTATTTCGGAACCCTTTTCCCAGGCTACGGTACGTTTGTCACAGCCCAAAAAGACCGCAAGAGCATTCTCTGGATCGGTGCAGGCGATGGCATGCTGCACGGCTTCAACGCTTCCGCAGTCGTATCGGAAGGCGGCACACCCATCGTTTCGTACGTGCCACAACTTGTTCATTCCCGCCTGCAGAACTGGGTAGACCCCGCTGGCGAAAAAGTCCAGTCATTTATGGATGGAACGCCCTACTCCGCGGACGTATTGCTGGGATCCACGATCACCAATGCCGCAGCGCCCGGCTATGACGCCTTGGTCCCTGCAGCCGCCTGGAAAACCTATCTGTTTGGGTCTTTGGGACGCGGCGCCAAGGGTGTGTTTGCTCTTGACGTAACGGATCCGGATACCTTGACAGAAGCAAATGCAGCGAACGTCTTCAAGTGGCAATTCTCCGAAGCAGACGACAGCAGTGGCGACCTTGGATACAACCTGGCGCAAATGGGCACCACGAATCGTTCAAGTCGACAAGCCGGCGCTGTTGCCAAGATGAACAATGGCAAATTTGCGACGATTGTTCCTAACGGCGTCAACAGCACGAACGGATCGGCGGCGCTCTATATCCTGTTTGCAAATGGCCCGTATAGCGGTGTCTGGACGCCCGGCGTGAATTACGTCAAGCTGGTGGCCGCCGCCGGGCCCAGCAATGGGTTGTCGCAAGCTACCTGGGTGGACACGAACAATGATGGGGTCGCCGACGTCATCTATGCGGGTGACCTCAAGGGCAACCTGTGGAAGTTCGACGTTTCAAGCCCCAACCCAGCGCTTTGGAAGGTTGCTTATGCCAATACGGATGGCACCAACAAACGGCCATTGTTCATCGCCAAGCCTACAGATGCATCGGTGAACCGCCTGCCCATCACCTCTGCACCAGAGTATCGGTTCCATCCATTGGGCGGCGTGGTGGTTAATTTCGCAACCGGCAAGTCCATTGTCAGTTCCGACTTCCCTGACGGCTCCGGCAACGTTAATGGGATTTTTGGCATCTGGGATAAACCCATCTATTCCAGCGCCGCCTACATTGCGGATCCGTCGCTGCTCGACAATACGACGACCGGCCTTCCCCGCCTGCGGACGCAGCTGGCAGCCCGCACATTCGTACGCATTACTGTGGATGACGCGGACCCCACCAATGGCATTCTGGGCCAAGGCTATGTGACTGGCGCAGCCATGGACTGGACGAACAACAAGGGTTGGTACATCAATCTGCCGGACACCTCGGAAATGGTGGTGAGTAACCCGACCATGAGCCAAGGCCTGCTGGCAACGGYATCCATCGCACCGTCCGCCACCAGCAGCAACATCTGCTTTAGCGGGCCCGCTGCTTACATCACCTTTGTAGACCCCATCACGGGCTTGCTGAACACGGGGCTCTTTGGCACGATCACGATTGGCGGTGTCGTTTATAACGTCGCGTCCGTCAAGATCATCGACCAACGTGTCACCGTCTCCGGGGATTCAACCGGTACCGCATGTGCCTCGGGGGAACTCAATTGCACAGCTGTCGTTGGTGATCGCACCAGATTGCAGGGCAAGGGAGACAACACGAAAGCGCGAATTTACTGGCGCGAAATTCCCTCCTTCAAGACCAGGTAAAACCTATGAAAATTCCTTTCCACAAGGCAACCGCGAAAAATCGACCCCACGGCGTTGCGCCTCGAAGCAGGGGCTTCACACTGATTGAGCTGATGATCGTGGTCGCCATCATTGGCCTCTTGAGTGCTGTCGCGCTTCCGAGCTACAAGGAGTACGTTGCGAGGGGGCGCAGGGCCGAGGTTCGCACCGTGCTCCTTGAAGCTTCTCAATGGATGGAGCGCCACTACACGGAAAACATGAAGTACGACACCAATACCGCGGGGACCGCGGTGGCCGATTTGTTCCCGGCGAATCTGAAGCAATCACCCCGTGATGGCGGTGGCGCCTACAGCATTGCCGTATCTGCCGCGGCAGCAAGAACTTATACCGTCACCGCAACGCGCAATTCACCTGGCCCAATGTCTGCTGATAAATGCGGCGACTACCAGATCACGAATACGGGCGTAAAAAGCAACGTGAATTATTCAACAGCATTTTCTTCTGCCCAGGATGCAGCCACTTCTTGCTGGAAATGATGAGCCCAGCCGCACCAACCGGTGAAACATAAGAAGGAAAGACGTTTTTCTCAGCACAACCGCTGGGTGATTGCGGCCATTGCTTCCCTACTCATGCACGGTAGCGTGCTGTTGTTCGTATCGCAATCCATCGAAAAACCCGGAAAAACTGCAACTGCGGCACGTCCGGCGAATCACAGCATGGTCGTTCGGGTCATGACCGAGCCCAGCAATGCTGCTCAGGCATAACCCACCGAGTCCATACCGCCTGAAAAGCTTGCGGCAACTATCAAACCAGCGCCTGCTGAAGGTTTGGTTGCCCCCGGCCAGGAGCTTTCTTCCACCAGCCCGAGAAAGCCCGGCATGTCTGATGTTCGTTTTTTTGACATTGAAGAGGTCGACCAGCCGGCCCTTCCGATGCTCGACTGGAACTTTCCGGACAAAACTGCAACAAGCCTGAAACTGCGTCGTCTGGTCATAGAAATATGGATTGCAGAGGATGGCCGTTTGCTGGATATGAACATCATTTCTTCGAGACCAGAAATCAGCCGAAGCCAGCAAGCCGAAATCATAGAGGCGCTTATGCAGACGAAAATGACCCCCGCGACAAGGCAAGGGAATATAGTCGCCAGTCGCAGGGTGCTGGAAATGGGCTTTGCCTCAGAATGAAATCCCTGACCCTACAACCTTTCAGCTTAAATCTGCCCCGTTAGAAAATCCATCATGAACCCAGCGATGCTGCAGACCTTGCGTGTGGCCGAAGAGGCGTTGTATCTCAGCGCGCCAAACCCTCGCGTAGGTTGCGTCCTGACCGATTCAGGTGGAAGCAAAATTTTGGGAACTGGCCATACCCAGCAGGCAGGCGGCCCCCACGCCGAAATCATGGCCCTGCGCGATGCAGCGAATAAAGGCCACTCGGTCAAAGGCTCCACCGCCTATGTCACCCTCGAGCCCTGCTCCCACCACGGACGAACAGGCCCCTGCTGTGATGCATTGACTGCCGCTGGCATCAAAAAGGTGGTCGCCTCGATAGCGGACCCCAATCCGCTGGTGGCCGGCCAGGGATTTGAGCGCCTGCGGGCCGCCGGCGTCGAGGTGGAGGTCGGGCCGGGCGCCGAGGAGTCCAGGGAACTGAATATCGGCTTTTTCAGCCGGATGATCCGCAAAACCCCCTGGGYCCGCCTGAAAGTTGCCGCTTCGCTGGACGGCACCACGGCGCTGGCCAACGGTCAGAGCCAGTGGATCACCTCGCCTGAGGCGCGGACAGACGGCCACGCGTGGCGGGCCCGGGCCTCCGCCGTGCTGACGGGCATCGGGACCCTGCTGGAGGATGACCCTCAGCTGGACGTGCGGCTGGTGGAAACGCAGGTGCAGCCCTGCCGCGTGATTGTCGACAGTCTGCTGCAAACACCGCCTGGTGCCAGGATATTCCAGTCAGGAGGTCCGGTGTGGATCTACACCGCCACACGAGGCTCGCCACAAGAAGCCGCGCTGGTCGCCAAAGGTGCGACGGTCACCTGCCTGCCCGACGCCCGGGGAAAAGTGGATCTGGCGGCCATGATGAAAGACCTGGCGCAGCGCGAAATCAACGAACTGCATGTCGAAGCCGGCAGCAAGCTCAACGCATCGCTGATCCGCAGCGGGTTGGTGGATGAATTCCTGGTTTACCTCGCGCCCAGGCTGCTTGGGCCTGGCCAGGGCATGGCTGCCCTGGAACCCCTGCAAACGCTCGCGAACGGGCTCCAACTCCAGTTCCTGTCTACCGACAGGGTCGGGCCCGACCTGCGTATCGTCGCTCGCCTGGCGGGCCGGGAAGCTTTCTAGCGCAATGGTGGACATCGGTCTTCCCTGCGAACGCTCGCAAAACACCCATATCCGCTATCAAAACAATAGCTGCTTGCGCCCGTAACCATTGGGTTACGGCCATTTTCCCTTAGATATAGACGTCTGAACCGGCCCACGCGTGCCTGCACAAGCCTTGTGAATCACGGCTGAACACCCTCTTTTCCGGGCCTTTGGCGCTGTCTGCGCCGCCGCGCCCGGATTCCCTGCGAAAATGGCACCATGTTTACCGGAATCATTACCGGCT
>NZ_JBFUGX010000276.1:0-5438 GCF_056402675.1 Polaromonas sp. P3_C2
CTCTTGATCTCGGCGGTCACGCCGACCTTGACCAGGTCAGCCTGCATCAACTCGGCGATGCGCTTGGCATTCGGGTTGTATGGGCGCTGCACGGGCATTGCCCACAGGTCGGTGGTGAAACCGTTGGGGAAACCGGCCTGGGCCAGCAATTTCTTGGCGGCTTCGGGGTTGTACTCGTCGTCCTTGATGGCGTTGTTGTACGCGGCCATGGTTGGCGGGATCGGGTTCTTGGCGGCAACACCGGTGCTCAGGTACACGCCGTCAACAATGGCTTTCTTGTTGATCGCCATGTTGATGGCCTTGCGCACGCGCACGTCGTCAAACGGCTTCTTGGTCGTGTTGTAGGCGAGGTAGCCCACGTTCAGGCCGGCCTGCTCGACGATCGTCACGTTGGCGTCCTTGCGGATCGCGTCGAGGTCGGCGGGGTTGGGGTAGGGCATGACGTGGCATTCGTTCYTCTGCAGCTTGGCCCAGCGGACCGAAGCGTCAGGCGTGATCGAGTACACGAGGTCGTCGATCTTGGCCTTGCCGCCCCAATATTGCGGGAAGGCCTTGTAACGGATGACCGCGTCTTTCTGGTACTGCACCAGGTAGAAGGGGCCGGTGCCCACCGGGTCCTGGTCGATTTTTTCCGGCGTGCCGGCTTTCAGCATGGCGTCGGCGTATTCCTTGGACTGCACGGCCGCGTAAGGCATGGCCAGGTTGGCGAGGAATGGCGCTTCAGGCTTGTCCAGCGTGATCTTGACAGTGAGGTCGTTGACCTTTTCCACCGATTTCAGCAGCTTGGGCATGCCCATGTCGCTGAAGTAGGAGTGGTTGGGGCTGGTGACCTTGAAGAAGGCGTTGTCTTCTTTCCACTGGCGTTCGAACATGAACAGCACGTCGTCGGCGTTGAAGTCGCGCGTTGGCTTGAAGGCCTTGTTGCTGGCATGCCATTTCACGCCCTTGCGCAGGTGGAAGGTGTAGGTCAGGCCGTCGGCGGAAATGTCCCATTTTTCGGCCAGGCCGGGAACGACCTTGGTGCCGCCGTATTCGAATTCGACGAGGCGGTTGTAGACGGGTTCGTTGGCATCAAACGACGTACCCGTGGTGTTGACGCCAGGGTAGAAGTTTTCGGGGCTGCCTTCAGAGCAGAACACCAGCGTCTTCGCGGAGACGGGTGAAAGTGCCAGCAGCGCTGGCAGGGCAATAGCGCACAGCAATGCGCGCTGGACCGGGCGCAGCCGGTTTGCACTTGGTTTGGTCTGAATCATTTGACGATCCCTTTGGAGGTTAATGCTGCTTTTGCAGCGGGGGCTTGCGGCCAGATTGCACAACATTTGTGACGTTGTGCGCCCTGGTCATTGAAAAACGTGGCCTGAAACCGGTGCTTGAGCGCATGGTTTCAGGTCACGCAGTGAGAAAGTTTTCAGCATAGTGGCACGCAACCTGCCGCTCTGCAACTTCGCGCAGCTGCGGCCTTTCGGCGCGGCAGCGGTCGGTGACGTGCGGGCAACGGGTAGAGAACACGCAGCCGGTGGGCGGGTTAAGCGGCGAGGGCAGCTCGCCCTTGAGCACGATGCGTTGCTTCACCCCGGTGCCGGCCAGGCCGGGTGTGGAGGCCAGCAGGGCCTGGGTGTAGGGGTGCAGGGGCCGGTTAAACAGGGCATTTTTCTCGCCTTGTTCAACGGCATGGCCCAGGTACATCACCAACACGTCGTGGGCGATGTGGCGCACCACACCCAGGTCGTGCGAGATGAACAGATAGGCCAGACCCATGGACTGCTGCAGGTCGGCCAGCAGGTTGAGCACCTGGGCCTGTATGGAGACGTCAAGGGCCGATACCGGCTCGTCAGCTACCACCACCGTGGGGTTGAGCATCAACGCGCGTGCAATGGCAATGCGCTGGCGCTGGCCGCCCGAGAACATGTGGGGATAGCGGTCGTAGTGCTCGGGGCGCAGGCCCACCATGGCCAGCATGGCGCGGGCCTTGGCGGCGCGCTCTTCAGCTGTCAGGCTGGTGTTGATTTCCAGTGGCGCCTCAAGGATGGCGCCGATTTTCTTGCGCGGGTTGAGCGAGCCGTAGGGGTTCTGGAACACCAGCTGCACGGCCTTGCGAAGACCCTGGCGCTCTTCCTGGCCACTGTTCACCGCGTCTATGCCGGTGATGCGCAATTCGCCGCCCGTAGGCGTTTCAATGAGCGAGACCATACGGGCCAGCGTGGATTTACCGCAGCCCGATTCGCCTACAACGGCCAGCGTCTTGCCGGCGTGGACCGAGAAGGAAACGCCACCGACGGCCTGCAGGTGGTCGGACTTGCGCATGAAACCGCGGCGGATTTCATAGACCTGCTTGAGATTTTTTGCTTCAACGACGGGCTCGGTCGGCAGGGTGGTGGAAGTGGTGGCGGTGCTCATTGCGCGGCCTCCACCAGTGGGGTGYCGTGCTCGATGTTGGCCTCGCGGCTGGGATCACCCAGCGGGTAGTGGCAGCGAACCATGCCGTCCTTCCAGGCGCGCAGCAGCGGGCGCTCGTTGCGGGAATGTTCGGTGGCATAGGCGCAGCGCGGAGCAAACAGGCATCCGGTAGGGCGGTCATAGAGGCCGGGCACCATGCCGGGGATGGTCGCCAGGCGGGAGCTGCCGTCGCTGCGCTCAGGCAGGGCCGAAAGCAGGGCTTCGGTGTAGGGGTGCTGGGGCGTGTTGAAAAGGGCGTGTGCGCTTTGCTCTTCCATGATCTGGCCGGCGTACATCACCGCGATGCGCTGTGCCATTTCGGACACCACGCCCATGTTGTGTGTGATCAGCACCAGGGCCATGCCGCGCTCTTTTTGCAGGCTACGCAGCAGGTCCAGGATTTGCGCCTGGATGGTCACGTCAAGCGCCGTGGTCGGCTCGTCGGCAATCAGGAGGCGCGGGTTGCAGGCGATCGCCATGGCGATCATCACGCGCTGGTTCATGCCACCGGAGAGCTGGTGGGGATAGGCCTTCAGGCGGCTTTCGGGTGAATTGATGCCGACCTGCTCGAGCAGTTCGATGGCCTTGCGTGTTGCGGCCTTTTTATCCATGCCCAGGTGCAGACGCAGGGTTTCGGTGATCTGGAAGCCGACGGTGAAGCAGGGGTTCAGGCTGGTCGTGGGTTCCTGGAAGATCATCGCCACGTCTTTGCCGATGAGCTTGTTGCGCTCGCCTTGCGACAGCTTGAGGAGGTCGTGTCCGGCAAACCGTAGTTTGTCGGCTTTCACGCGGCCGGGGTAAGCCACCAGGCCCATCAAGGCCATCATGGTGACGCTTTTGCCGGAGCCAGATTCGCCGACGATACCGAGGACTTCGCCTTCTTCCAGCGACAGGCTGATGCCGTCAACGGCGTGCATGATGCCGTTTTGCGAGGGGAACTCGACGGAGAGGTTTTCTATTTCTAACAAAGCCATACGGAATCTTTCAGCGCTTCAGCTTGGGGTCGAATGYGTCACGCAGTCCGTCGCCGAGCAAGTTGAAGGCCAGCACAGTGATCAAAATTGCGAGGCCGGGGAAGGTGACCACCCACCAGGCGCGCAAGACAAATTCGCGGGCATCGGCCAGCATGGTGCCCCATTCGGGTGAGGGTGGCTGGGCGCCCAGGCCCAGGAAGCCCAAGGCGGCGGCGTCCAGGATGGCGGTCGACACGCCCAGTGAGGCCTGGACGATCAGCGGCGCCGTGCAGTTGGGCAGGATTTCGCTGAACATCAGGCGGATACGGCTGGCGCCGCTCATGCGCGCGGCGGTCACGTAGTCACGCGAGGTTTCGGCGATCACGGCGGCGCGCGTGATGCGCACGTAATGCGGCAGCACGACGATGGCAACAGCCAGCATGGCGTTCATCAGCCCGGGGCCGAGGATGGCGACGATCACGATGGCCAGCAGCAGGCTGGGCAGGGTCAGGATGATGTCCATGAGGCGCATCACGGCGATCTCGAAGATGCCGCGGAAAAAGCCTGCCAGCAGGCCCAGCACCGTGCCGACAACCACCGACAGCGCCACCACGGCCAGGCCGATCACCAGCGACAGGCGGGCGCCGTACATCAGGCGCGAGAGGATGTCCCGGCCGATGGCGTCGGTGCCCAGGGGATAGGTCCAGGAGCCGCCCGTCTGCCAGGCCGGTGGCTTGAGGAACACGGCGTTGTTGGTGATGTTGGGTGCGTGCGGCGCCAGCAGGGGCGCAAAGAGCGCCAGCAGCAGCACGCCAATCACGATGACCAGGCCGATCACGGCGCCGTTGTTGGCGCTGAAGTAGTTCCAGAACTCGCGCAGAGGGTGCGGTGGCGCCGGGGGCGTGCCCGGTTTCGGGGGGGCGGATTTCAAGGTGGCCGTGCTCATCGCTGGTGCCTGATGCGTGGGTTAATGATGCCGTAGGTGATGTCCACCAGCAGGTTGACGGCCATGACGATGGCGCCCAGCAGCAGGATGCCGCCCTGCAGAACGGGGTAGTCGCGGCGGCTGATGGCTTCGATCAGCCATTTGCCGACGCCCGGCCAGGAAAAGATGGTTTCGGTGAGGATGGCGCCCGTGAACAGTACGCCGACCTGCAGGCCGATCACGGTGACCACCGGGATCAATGCATTGCGCAGCGCATGCAGGGCCACCACGCGCAGGTTGGAAAGCCCTTTGGCGCGCGCGGTGCGGATGTAGTCTTCGCCCAGCACTTCCAGCATGGCCGAACGCGTCATGCGCGCGATCACCGCCAGCGGGTTGGTGCCCAGCACAATCATGGGCAATATCAGGTGGGAAGCGGCCGACCAGAAAGCACCCTTGTCTTCCGAGAGAAGTGAGTCGATCAACAGAAAGCCTGTGGTGGGCTCAATGAAGTACTGCACCGACAGCCGGCCCGATACGGGGGTCCAGCCGAGCTGCACCGAGAACAGCAGGATCAGCAGCAATCCCCACCAGAAAATCGGCATGGAATACCCCGTGAGGGACACCCCCATGACGCCATGGTCGAGTATGGAGTTTCGCTTGACCGCCGCCAGGATGCCCGCGGGGATGCCGATCAGCAGTGCAAACAAAATGGCGCACACGGCGAGTTCGATGGTGGCCGGAAACAGCGTGAGGAATTCGCGCAGTACAGGCTCCTGTGTGATCAGGGACTTGCCCAGGTCGCCTTTCAGGACCCGGCCGATGTAGATGCCGTACTGCACCATGACGGGTCGGTCCAGGCCGTATTCCTTGAGCAATTGCGCGTGGCGCACCGGATCGATGCCGCGCTCGCCCGCCATGGTTTCGATCGGGTCGCCGGGCACCATGCGGATCAGGAAGAAAGCCAGCAGAGTCATCCCCAAAAAGGTGGGAATGATCAGGCTCAGTCGGGTAAAAATAAAGCGCAGCATTATCGCGGGATGCTAAGGCAGGACTTGACGCGGGCTGGCGAGTGCCCGTCGCGGTGGCGACAGGCAGGGCACGCGGGGTTTTCCGCCRCCCCGGTT
>NZ_JBFUGX010000277.1:0-5428 GCF_056402675.1 Polaromonas sp. P3_C2
GTGCTGATTGAATCGGAGGGCAGGCAGTACGCCTATTACCCCTCGGACATGGAAACCAAGATATTGGCCGACAAGGCCGTCACGGCACCGTGGGGTGGCAAGCTCACCTTCGTGCCCCGGGGCGCGCTTGATGACGCGAGCAAGGACATGCTGGCGCGCCTTGAACAGCGTTTCGGTGACGCCCGCCCGCAATCCGAACAGGACGCCTGGAAAGGCGGCGCCAGCGCGCTGGTATCAGCGACCTTGACGCTGGGGCTCATCGCCTTCCTCTGGTACCAGACGGGCGGGCAGCGCAAATCMCTCAAGTTCATTTCGCCGGCGCAAATCAGCGGTGACATGGAGGACCTGGTCGGCATGGACGATATCAAGGCCGAGGTTGCGCAAATCCGCGACCAGTACGAACGCCGCCTCGAATACGCCGCTTATGGCGTGAACAAGCCTTTCAACGTGATGTTCAGCGGCCCCGCGGGTACAGGCAAGACCAAGCTGGCCAGCTACCTCGCCAAAGAGCTGAACCTGCCAATTCTTTTCCATTCAGCCGCCAACCTCGAGACCGGCTATGTGGCCGGCGGCTCGAACACCTTGTCGCGCATTCTTGCGCTGGCCAAGCGGCGTAAACGCTGCATCGTCTTTCTTGATGAAGCGCAGGACCTTTTCATGCGGCGCGGCGGCAACCGCAAATATGACGATGACACGCAGAACATGTTGCTGGCCATCCTGGACGGTGTGCGGACCAAATCGGATACTGAAATCATCTGGATCGTGGCGTCCAACTTCAATTCGGCCAACCTGCAGATGGATGAGGCCATGCTGCGCCGCTTCCAGATGAAGGTCGACTTCCGCATGCCCAACCAGCAGGAGCGCCTGGCCATCACCGGCCACTACCTGCGCCAACGTGCCGACAAGGTGCTGCCCGACATGGACCTGCGCCATTTTGTCGAACTGACGGAAGGCTGCAGCCCGGCAGACCTCGAAACCATGGTCAACCAGGCCGGCATCATCGCGGTGCAGGCGGGCCAGATGATAGGCGCGCACACCCTGATGCAGGCCGCCGAGCGTGTGCTGGTGGGCAATGTCAACGACAACACCACCAAGGAGCGCGAGCGTGACCGGCGCATCATCGCCRTACATGAGTGGGGCCACTTCCTGATGGATTTCCAGCATCGGCGCAAGCTGACCGGCGACAACTGGAACACGCTGCTGGCCGACATGACCACCATCAAAATTTCATTGAAGGCCAACCCCCGCAACAATGCCCTCGGCTTTGTACTGCACAAGCAGGACAGCAACCTGCTGCAGACCAAGGGTGACATGGAGCATGAGGTGCGGGTGCTGCTGGGCGGCATGGCGAACGAGGAGATCTTCTTCGGCGAAGACGGAACCACGGGCGGCGCCCACAATGACATCACCCGTGTCACGCGGCTGCTGCACCATGCGGTGGCTGAAATGGGCATGTACCGCAAGACCCGGCTGAATTACGCCGCGCTGCTCAAGGACGGCGGCACGGCACCGCCGGACGAGGAAACCCGCAGCATCATGGAAGCCCAGAGCGAGCGGCTTTACAGTGAGACGAAGGCCACGCTGGCCCAGTACACCGCCCTGACGGAGTATCTGACCGGCTGTCTGATGAATGCAGGCGAGATGACATTGAGCGAAGCACTCCGCGAAATCAGGTACTTTGAAAGCCTGACTGCCGCACCGGATCTGGCGCTGCCTGGGCCGGGTTCCAGCCGGTGGATGCCAGCCTGAGTCAACGAACCTTTTTTTGCAGCTTCGTCCTCACAGGACGCCCAAAGAAAAAGCCCTGCAACGCAGAGCTTTTTGCATGGGCCGGAGCGGTCTAGCGTGAGGCCGGTGCGGCTGGCGTTGGCGTTGCTGCGGCATTGGGCGCCTGCGTGGGCGCGGGCGCCGGCATGGCGGGTGCAGTCGGTGTGGCGGCCGGTGCACTCATGGCAGCAGGCGCGGCCATGGGTGCCACCGGGGCCGCTGCGGCTTCACCGCCGTGGAACTTCATCACCAGGGGCACGATCAGCAGCGCCACGATGTTGATGATCTTGATCAGCGGGTTCACGGCCGGGCCGGCTGTGTCCTTGTAGGGGTCGCCCACGGTGTCGCCGGTCACGGCGGCCTTGTGTGCCTCGGAACCCTTGCCGCCGTGGTGGCCGTCTTCAATGTACTTCTTGGCGTTGTCCCAAGCGCCGCCGCCGGTGCACATCGAGATGGCAACGAAGAGGCCGGTGACGATGGTGCCCATCAGCAGGCCGCCCAGTGCCTGGGGGCCGAGCGCCAGGCCGACCACGATGGGCACGACCACGGGCAGCAGCGAGGGGATCATCATTTCCTTGATGGCAGCTGTGGTCAGCATGTCGACAGCGGTGTCGTACTCGGGCTTGCCCGTGCCGTCCATGATGCCCTTGATGTCGCGGAACTGGCGGCGCACTTCAACCACCACGGCGCCGGCAGCGCGGCCCACGGCTTCCATCGCCATCGCGCCGAACAGGTAGGGAATCAGGCCGCCGATGAAGAGGCCGACGATGACCTTGGGATTGCTCAAGTCGAAGCTGATCACGTTGCCGTAGGCTTCGAGCTTGTGGGTGTAGTCGGCAAACAGCACCAGCGCGGCCAGGCCGGCGGAGCCGATGGCGTAGCCCTTGGTCACGGCCTTGGTGGTGTTGCCCACCGCGTCCAGCGGGTCGGTGATGTCACGCACGCTGCTGGGCAGTTCGGCCATTTCGGCAATGCCGCCGGCGTTGTCGGTGATGGGGCCGTAGGCGTCCAGCGCAACCACGATGCCCGCCATGCTCAGCATGGAAGTGGCGGCGATCGCGATGCCGTACAGGCCCGCCAGCGAGTAGGCCGTCAGGATGGCGATACAGACAAAAATCACCGGCCATGCGGTGGAGCGCATGGAGACACCCAGGCCGGCAATGATGTTGGTGCCGTGGCCGGTAGTCGATGCCTGTGCAATGTGCTGCACCGGCTTGTACTGCGTGCCGGTGTAGTACTCGGTGACCCAGCACAGCGCGCCGGTCAGGATCAGGCCGACCGCGCAGGCGCCGAAGAGGCGTATCTGCGTGCCGCTTGCCGTGACGGCGTTGTCGGGCATCAGCCACATCGTGACGAAATAAAACGCGATAAGCGACAGTACGCCGGCAATTGCCAGGCCCTTGTAGAGGGCCGGCATCACGTTCTTCATGCCGGGCGAGGCCTTGACGAAAAAGCAGCCGATGATGGAGGCGATGATGGACACGCCGCCCAGTGCCAGCGGGTAAACCGCCGCAGTGGCGCCTGCGCCCGAGAGCAGCAGGGCGCCCAGCACCATGGTGGCGATCAGCGTGACCGCGTAGGTTTCAAACAGGTCGGCGGCCATGCCGGCACAATCGCCCACGTTGTCGCCGACGTTGTCGGCAATCACGGCCGGGTTGCGCGGGTCGTCTTCGGGAATACCTGCTTCGACCTTGCCCACCAGGTCGGCACCGACGTCGGCGCCCTTGGTGAAAATGCCGCCGCCCAGCCGGGCGAAGATGGAAATCAGCGACGAGCCGAAGGCAAAACCAATCAGCGGGTTGAGCAGGTTGGCCAGCTTGAGGTCGGGTGTGTAGTTGCCATTGCCCACCAGAAACCAGTAAAAGCCGGTCACGCCCAGGAGGCCCAGGCCCACGACCAGCATGCCGGTGATGGCGCCGCCGCGAAAGGCAACGTCAAGCGCGGGGCCAATGCCTTTGGTGGCGGCTTGGGCGGTGCGCACATTGGCGCGAACCGACACGTTCATGCCGATAAAGCCGCAAGCGCCTGACAGCACGGCGCCAACGACGAAGCCGATGGCGGTTTTTCCGTCAAGGAAAAAGCCGATCAGTACCGTGAGGACGACGCCCACCATGGCGATGGTTTTGTATTGCCGTGCCAGGTAGGCGGCGGCGCCGGTCTGGATGGCGGCTGCAATTTCCTGCATGCGCGCATTGCCTGCATCCTGGGAAAGAATCCAGCTGCGAGCCCAGATGCCGTAACCCACGGCGACCAGCCCGCAGACGAGCGCAAGAATAAGCGCTGAGTTGCCTGTCATAGAAATCTCCTACGTTGTTTTTCGCTTGGAGGGGGTTTCAACGCTAGCAAATGGTGTCTTGACCCCCGCTGCGTTGCTTCCTCGTTGCTTGGTCTACGTAGAGACAAGACGATTGGCCAACTCGCGCAATTTACAGTGAAAACATGACAACTTTAAGAACCGTAAGGTGTGAATCAGTAAAATGAGGGTAAATACCGAGCAGTTGGCCTGTGCCGCGGCTGCGCAGGTAGCCCATGTGTTTTAAGAATCTTCTTTTCGCCCTTCCTTCCCTTTCTTTCTTCTTCCTTCCATAAAGAACTCAAGCGACCATGTCCCTCGATAAAGTTTCCCCCGGCAAAAACGTTCCCGAATCCTTCAACGTCATCATCGAGATCCCGATGAATGCCGACCCGGTGAAATACGAGGTGGACAAGGAGTCCGGCGCGATTTTTGTGGACCGCTTCATGAGCACTTCCATGCACTACCCGACCAACTACGGTTATGTGCCCAAGACCATCAGCGGCGACGGCGACCCGGTCGACGTGCTGGTGATCACCCCGGTGCCCCTGATTCCCGGCGTGGTGGTGACCTGCCGCGCCATCGGCATCCTGAAAATGACGGACGAAGCCGGTGAAGACGGCAAGGTGCTGGCGGTGCCCATCGACAAGAAATGCTCGCTTTACACCCAGTGGCAAAAACCTGAAGACATGAATCCGCTGCGCCTGAAGACCATTGCGCATTTCTTTGAGCACTACAAGGACCTGGAAGAAGGCAAATGGGTCAAGGTGCTGGGCTGGGAAGGCCCGGATGCGGCCAAAAAAGAAATCACGGACGGCATTGCCAACTATGCAAAGGCCGGCAAGGCCTGAAACCTGGCCTCTGGCACGAAAACGTAAGCGTTTTTGTGCTGAAGGTGGCTCAGGCCGTGCGCAAGCAGCTATAAAAAATATAGCAAAGGCATTGAGGGAAACTTAAAAAAGCGCCTGCAGCGTGGTCTGCAGGCGCTTTTTTTATGCCTGGGTGGAATGGTGTGCACCGCCGCCCGGCGCTACATTGAAGCGTTACGCTTTTCGCGCAGGGTCCGGGAACACCAGGCCGTGCAGCTTGCCTTTATCTCCGCGCGAAAACGGCTTCCACTGGCCTTCGGCCTGCGCCAGCCGGTCGGCCACGGCCCACCAGGCGCTGGGGTTCACGCCCATGCCGATATGGCTGGCCAGCACTTCGATGTTTTCGGTTTGCGGATGGGCGGCGCTGGGCGCCTGGATGCTGGCTTGCCAGGCCACCACGCCATCGCTGCGCGAATAAATGCTGGTGGTCGGCACAGGCGGGGCGGCCGGCAGATCGTAGCTTTCGGATTCGCGCTCGACGTTGCGGCCGCTGGTGAGT
>NZ_JBFUGX010000278.1:0-5426 GCF_056402675.1 Polaromonas sp. P3_C2
GAGATTGGCAGAGGGCGTTGCGGCCGTTTTTTTGGAGGAGGATGCTTCTTTGGTGGCCATGGATAAAAGGTAAGGGCGAAATCTGAAAAGTACAGAGCCCGCGAAGTGGCTAATACAATTGCGCCCAGCCCTCGATTGTATGAAAACCGTTCACAAGTCCGTTTTAATCTGGTACAGCGCCGCCGAAATGTTTGGGCTGGTCACTGATGTCGCAAGGTATCCCGAGTTTCTCCCTTGGTGTGACCAGGCCGCTGTGCTGGAGGAAGATGCGCGCGGCATGACAGCGAAGGTCGGCATCTCGTTGGCCGGGCTGACGCAAAGCTTCACTACCCGCAATACACACGAAAAAAACCGGAAAGTCAGCCTGAAACTGGTCGATGGCCCGTTTTCAAAGCTCGACGGCCACTGGGATTTCACGCCTGTCGGCAAGGCCGATGAAAGAGCCTGCAAGGTGGACTTCACGCTGCGTTATGACTTTGACAACGCCGCGCTGGCGGCACTGGTCGGTCCCGTTTTCGAAAAAATAGCGGGAAGCCTGGTGGATGCCTTTGTCAAAAGGGCTGAAGACGTCTATGGCGAAGCCTGAGGGCGGCGCGCCGCTCAAAGTCACCTTGGTCTATTCAGCGGCGCCGCGGCAGGTTCGCGAGTGGGCGCTGGAGCTGGCAGCGGGCACAACGGTGGCGCAGGCGCTTGCTGCGGCCGGGGTTTTGGATGAATTCCCGGAGTTGCAGCAGGGCGGCCGCCCGGTCGTCGGTATCTGGGGCCGTAAAACCACCTTGGGGCATGCGCTGCATGACCATGACAGGGTTGAGGTCTACCGCGGTCTTCGGGTGGATCCAAAGGTTGCGCGCCGCGAACGTTTCAGCCGGCAGGGCGCCAAAAGCGCGGGGCTGTTCGCTAAAAAAAGAGCGGGGGCGAAAGCCGGATACTAGCCGTGGCCGCCAGCGATGTTTGGCGAACACCGCAGAAGCTGTTTGTTATTTGCAGCTGCTATCAATGGCTTCCTGGACGCGCTTGACTTCGGCTGCGCGCTTCGTATCGTCCATACCTTCCCGTTCACCTTTGCCATTGACGGCAGTGATGCGTACGCCCGATTGCAATGTCGCCATGTTGCGCTTTGCATTGTCACAATTTTCGGCCTTGGCTTTGGCTATTTTCTCTTCTTCGGCCTTCTTCTTGGCGGCTTCTTCTGTCTCAGCCTGCTTCTTCTTGGCCTCAAGGTCCTTGTCCTTGCCGGACAACAGTCTGGGCGCGCTGGCTTTACCTGCTGGCGCAGACGCTGCCGGGGCAGCCGGATCGGCTGCGCTGGGAGCGGGATCAGCGGCTGCTGCCGTTCGCGCCATGCCACCTGGTCGCTTCAGGATGTTTTTTTCCAGAATGTCGGCGGGCGGCGAACGGTCGCTATAGACCTTGCGCCCGTCTTTATCGATCCACTGCCATTGGGCGAACGCTGTCAGCGAAAATGACCCGCAGGCGAGCGCCAGCAGGAGGGGGCGAAAAACGGATTGGAAGTGCATTTCGTGAGTGTAGCGCTGTGCTGTCCGGTTTTCGTGTGGCCGGCGGGTAAAGCGGCTTTTTTACAACCACTTGGCAGACAGGGACGAAGGCTGTGAAGGGCTGCTAGGGGTAAGTACCGACGGCGTGTGACGACAAGGGTACAATCGTATTTTTGGAGCCATCCCTATGCGCCTACTCGGCAAAGCGCTCACCTTCGACGACGTATTGTTGGTGCCAGCGTTCTCCCAGGTCCTGCCCAAGGACACTTCACTTTCCACCCAGTTCTCCCGAAATATCCGCCTGAACCTGCCGCTTGTGTCGGCAGCCATGGACACGGTCACCGAAGCCCGGCTGGCCATTGCCATTGCGCAGGAAGGCGGCATCGGCATTGTTCACAAAAACCTGACGCCCCAGCAGCAGGCAGCCGAGGTTGCAAAGGTCAAGCGTTACGAAAGCGGCGTGCTGCGCGACCCGGTGGTCATCACCCCCACGCATACCGTGCGCCAGGTCATGGCGCTCAGCGAGCAACTCGGCATTTCCGGCTTTCCCGTGATTGATGGGGGCAAGGTCGTCGGCATCGTCACCGGGCGCGACATGCGCTTCGAATCCCGCATGGATGTGCCGGTCAGCACCATCATGACACCGCGCGAGCGCCTGATCACCATTTCTGAAACCGCTTCATTGGCCGACGCCAAGGCCTTGTTGAACAAACACCGCCTCGAACGTGTGCTGCTGATTAACGACGATTTCGAGCTCAAGGGCCTGATCACCGTCAAGGACATCACCAAACAGACCACCTTTCCGAATGCCGCGCGTGACTTGCACGGCAAGCTGCGCGTGGGTGCCGCTGTCGGGGTGGGTGAGGGCACCGAAGAACGCGTCGAGGCGCTGGTCAAAGCCGGCGTCGACGCCATTGTGGTGGACACCGCCCACGGCCACAGCAAAGGCGTGCTCGACCGGGTGCGCTGGGTCAAGCAGAACTATCCCCAAGTTGATGTGATTGGCGGCAACATCGCCACCGGCGCCGCGGCACTGGCGCTGGTGGAAGCCGGCGCTGACGGCGTCAAGGTCGGCATCGGCCCCGGCAGCATTTGCACCACCCGCATCGTTGCTGGTGTGGGCGTGCCGCAGATCATGGCCATCGACAACGTCGCCACGGCTTTGCGCGGCACSGGCGTTCCGCTGATCGGCGACGGCGGCRTSCGCTAYWSSGGCGACATCGCCAAGGCCATCGCGGCCGGCGCCARCACSGTGATGATGGGCGGCATGTTCGCCGGCACYGAAGAAGCCCCGGGTGAAGTGATCCTGTTCCAGGGCCGCAGCTACAASAGCTACCGCGGCATGGGCAGCATAGGCGCCATGCAGCAAGGCAGCGCCGACCGCTACTTCCAGGAGTCAAGCACCGGCAACCCGAACGCCGACAAKCTGGTCCCCGAAGGCATTGAAGGCCGCGTCCCCTACAAAGGCTCCATGGTCGCCATCGTGTTCCAGATGGCCGGCGGCCTGCGGGCCAGCATGGGCTACTGCGGTTGTCCCACCATCGAGGACATGCGTGACAAGGCCGAGTTCGTGGAAATCACTTCTGCAGGCATCCGTGAAAGCCATGTCCACGACGTGCAGATTACCAAGGAAGCGCCGAACTACCGGGCTGATTGAGCCTGAAAGCGGCCTGAGGCGTCTGATGAACCAGACGCCTTTTTCTTTTTTTGCCTTGGAGTAACACCCTCATGCAGCACCAGAAAATACTCATTCTTGATTTCGGCTCCCAGGTCACCCAGCTGATTGCCCGCCGCGTGCGCGATGCTCACGTGTTCTGCGAAGTCCACCCCTGCGACGTCAGCGATGACTGGGTCCGCGAATACGCCAAAGATGGCACGCTCAAGGGCATCATCCTGTCAGGCAGCCATGCCAGCATTTACGAAGAAACCACCGATAAGGCACCGCAAGCGGTGTTTGAGTTGGGCTTGCCGGTGCTGGGCATCTGCTACGGCATGCAAGCCATGGCGCACCAGTTGGGCGGTAAGGTCGAAGGCGGCCACAAGCGCGAATTCGGCTCCGCCGACGTGCGCGCCCGCGGCCACACGGCGCTGCTCAAAGACATTGCCGACTACACCACGCCCGAAGGCCAGGGCATGCTCGATGTCTGGATGAGCCACGGCGACAAGGTCACTGAAATGCCGCCGGGCTTCAAGCTCATGGCCTCCACCGATTCCTGCCCCATTGCGGGCATGGCCGATGAAGACCGCCGTTTCTACGCGGTGCAGTTCCACCCCGAAGTCACCCACACCAAGCAGGGCAACGCCATCCTCAAGCGCTTCGTGCTCGATATTTGCGGTACCCGCCAGGACTGGGTCATGGGCGATTACATCAGCGAGGCGGTCGAGAAAATTCGCGCGCAAGTGGGCGACGAAGAGGTCATTCTGGGCCTCTCCGGTGGTGTTGACTCCTCAGTGGCTGCGGCGCTGATCCACCGCGCTATCGGCGACCAGCTGACCTGCGTGTTCGTCGACCATGGCCTGCTTCGCCTGAACGAGGGCGACATGGTCATGGAGATGTTTGTCGGCAAGCTGCACGCCAACGTGATCCGTGTCGATGCAAGCGACCAGTTCCTCGGCCACCTGGCAGGCGTCAGCGAACCCGAAGCCAAGCGCAAGATCATCGGCCGCGAGTTCGTTGAGGTGTTCAAGGCCGAAGCGGCCCGACTCAAGGCCGGCACCGGCGGCCACAAGGGCGCCAAATGGCTGGCCCAGGGCACGATTTACCCCGACGTGATCGAATCCGGCGGCGCCAAAAGCAAAAAAGCCGTCACCATCAAGAGCCATCACAACGTCGGCGGCCTGCCTGAGCAACTGGGTCTCAAGCTGCTCGAACCTTTGCGCGAGTTGTTCAAGGACGAAGTCCGCGAGCTGGGCGTCGCGCTTGGGTTGCCGCACGACATGGTGTACCGCCATCCGTTTCCCGGCCCCGGCTTGGGCGTGCGCATCCTGGGCGAAGTCAAGAAAGAATATGCAGACCTGCTGCGCCGTGCCGACGCAATCTTCATCGAAGAGCTGCGCAACTTCAAGGATGCCGCGACGGGTAAAACCTGGTACGACCTCACCAGCCAGGCCTTCACCGTCTTCCTGCCAGTCAAAAGCGTGGGCGTGATGGGCGACGGCCGGACTTACGACTACGTGGTGGCCCTGCGCGCGGTGCAAACCAGCGACTTCATGACGGCCGACTGGGCCGAGTTGCCCTACGCGTTGCTCAAAAAGGTCTCGGGCCGCATCATCAACGAAGTGCGGGGCATCAACCGCGTGACCTATGACGTCAGCAGCAAGCCGCCAGCGACGATTGAGTGGGAATGACTGGAGTGGAGGCCTGAGCCATGCCCGGGCAATCCGCATTACCCGGCTTTGACGATGCGCCGGCACCGACGGACCGGCTGTTTTTCGCGCTCTTTCCTGATGCTGAGACCGCTGAGCGCATTGCGCAGTGTGCCCGGCAATTGCGCACAGAACACGGTCTGCATGGAACGCCGCTGAAAACCGAACGTTTTCACATCACGCTGCATCATCTGGGCGATTACGTCGGCCTGCCCCAGGGGGTCGTCGAGATGGCAAGCCGGGCCGCTGCAGCGGTCAAGGCGGCACCGTTTTCTGTCACCTTTAACCGGGCCACGAGTTTCGCCAGTTCTCCGCGCAACCGGCCTTTTGTCCTGCGCGGTGACGCCGGCCTTGCCGACCTGATGGCGTTCCAGCGGGCGCTGGGCATTGAGATGACCAAGGCTGGGCTGGGGCGCTGGGCGAAACCGGCCTACACGCCCCATGTCACCTTGCTCTATGACGACCGCGCGGTGGCCGAACAAGCGGTTGAGCCCATCACCTGGACGGCCGGCGAGTTTGTCCTTGTGCGCAGCCTGATCGGCCAGACGCTGCACGTTCCACTGG
>NZ_JBFUGX010000279.1:0-5406 GCF_056402675.1 Polaromonas sp. P3_C2
CCATCAGCCAGGCCCAGCGCCTGCGCGATGCCGGTGTCGACATGAAAAAACTGGCGCGCGACGGCGTCACCATCTTCTTCACCCAGGTATTCCGCGACGGTTTCTTCCATGCCGACATGCATCCCGGCAATATCCAGGTCAGTCTGGCGCCGGAAACATTCGGCCGCTACATCTCGCTGGACTTCGGAATCGTGGGCACCCTGACCGAGGTTGACAAGGAATACCTCGCACAGAATTTCAGCGCGTTTTTCCAGCGCGACTACAAACGGGTGGCCGAGTTGCACCTGGAATCCGGCTGGGTTCCGCCCGAGACTCGGGTGGACGAACTGGAAGCCGCCATTCGTGCGTGCTGCGAACCCTACTTTGATCGGCCGCTCAGGGAAATTTCGTTGGGGCTGGTGCTGATGCGTCTGTTTCAGACCTCGCGCCGTTTCCATGTCGAAATCCAGCCCCAGCTGGTGCTGCTGCAAAAAACCCTGTTGAACATCGAGGGACTGGGGCGTGAGCTGGACCCCGACCTGGACCTCTGGAGCACCGCCAAGCCTTTTCTCGAGAAATGGATGCTCGAGCAGGTGGGCCCGGAAAAATTGCTGGCGCAGCTCAAGGCGGAGGCGCCTGCTTATGCCAAGCTGCTACCCGGTTTGCCGCGCCTGCTGTCCCAGTACCTGAAATCACCCCCTGGAATCAACCGGCGGGAGCTTGAGGAACTGCTGTATGAGCAAAAGCGCACCAACAAACTGCTGCAAAGCCTGATTTATGGCGGTCTGGGCTTTGTATTGGGGTTGATTGCCATGCAGTTTGTCCTGCGGGTGCGGGTGTTTTAGGGCCGGCCGGGGAAGGTCTCAACGGCCTATAATTGAAGGCTTTGCATCTGGGAGCCTTTTCCAGGCAAATTCCCCGGGATATTCCCGGGAATACCCCGGGGACAGCCCCTCAAAGCCTTAAGCACTATGCCAATCTACGCCTATAAATGCGAGTCCTGTGGGCATGCCAAGGACGTTCTGCAAAAAATCTCCGATGCGCCCCTCTCAGTGTGTCCGCAATGCGGCGAACCCGCATTCAAAAAGCAGGTCACGGCTGCGGGTTTCCAGCTCAAGGGCTCGGGCTGGTACGTGACGGACTTCCGCGGCGGCAACAGCACAGGCGTGCCCGCGCCCAAGACTGACGGCGGCGAAGCCGGCGCTTCCAGCAGCAACGGTGCGGACAGCAAGCCGGCCGATTCCGGYGCAGCCGCGCCGGCAAGCACGGCAGCAGCTCCCGCGCCGGCCGCGCCCGCCAAGGCYYCGGCCACCGACTCCTCTTCCAAGACTTCCTCGTGATGGCTTCGATCCGCCGATGGCTTCTGGCCGGACTGTTGGTGCTGGTGCCCCTGGCCATCACGCTGTGGGTGCTCGACTGGATCGTCGGCACGCTGGACCAGACGCTGCTGATTCTTCCTGGCGCCTGGCACCCCGACAAGCTGCTGGGTTTCCATATCCCCGGTTTCGGCGTGCTGCTGACGCTGCTGATCGTGCTGCTGATGGGCGCGGTTGCCAGCAATTTCTTCGGCAAGAAACTGGTGCGCTGGGGCAACTCATTCCTGAGCCGCATTCCCATCGTCCGCTCCATTTATTCCAGCGTAAAGCAGGTCTCCGATACGGTGTTCTCGGAAAATGGCAATGCCTTTCGCAAGGCCTTGCTGGTGCAGTGGCCGCGTGAAGGTGTCTGGACCATCGGCTTTCTGACGGGGCTGCCCGGCGGCGATGTGGTCAATCACCTGCAGGGCGACTACCTGAGTGTTTATGTACCCACCACGCCCAATCCCACCGGTGGCTATTTTGTGATGCTGAAAAGAAGCGACTGCATTGAGCTCCAGATGAGCGTCGATGAGGCTTTGACCTACGTGATTTCCATGGGCGTCGTGGTGCCCTCCAAACCTGTACCGCGGCCGCTGACCCCTCCCCTGTAAACGGCGAAAATTGCAACACTGCGCGCGAGGCGCTGAAAGTCCGAGATTTTTATGGCTATCGTTTCCCAAATGCGTTCGAACTATTGCGGTCTGGTGACCGAGGCCTTGCTGGGCCAAACCGTGAGCCTGTGCGGCTGGGTCAATCGTCGCCGCGACCATGGCGGTGTGATCTTCATCGACTTACGCGACCGCGAAGGCTATGTCCAGGTGGTCTGCGACCCGGACCGCGCCGACATGTTCAAAACCGCCGAGGGCGTGCGCAACGAATTCTGCGTGCAGGTCAAAGGCGTAGTGCGGGCCCGCCCTGAAGGCACGACCAACGACAACCTCAAAAGCGGCAAGGTCGAGGTGCTGTGCCACGAACTGATCGTGCTGAACCCGAGCGTGACGCCGCCGTTCCAGCTTGACGACGACAACCTGTCTGAGACGACGCGCCTCACGCACCGCGTGCTGGATTTGCGCCGTCCCTACATGCAGAACAACCTGATGCTGCGCTACCGCGTGGCCATGGAAACGCGCAAGTTCCTCGACGCCAACGGCTTCATCGACATCGAAACCCCGATGCTGACCAAGAGCACGCCCGAAGGCGCGCGCGACTACCTGGTGCCCAGCCGCGTCAACGAAGGCATGTTTTTCGCGCTGCCGCAAAGCCCGCAGCTGTTCAAGCAGTTGCTCATGGTCGCAGGCTTCGACCGCTACTACCAGATCACCAAGTGCTTCCGTGACGAAGACCTGCGTGCCGATCGCCAGCCCGAATTCACACAGATCGATATCGAGACGTCCTTCATGGGCGAGCAGGACATCCGTGACCTGTTCCAGGGCATGATCAGCAACATTTTCAAGACCGTGCTCAACACCGACCTGGGCGAATTTCCGGTGATGGCCTATGGCGAAGCCATGCACCGCTTCGGTTCCGACAAACCCGATTTGCGCGTGAACCTGGAGTTCACGGAACTCACCGAAGTCATGGCGACCGTGGACTTCAAGGTTTTCAGCACGCCTGCCACCACTGTCGGCGGCCGTGTGGTTGCCCTGCGCGTTCCCGGCGGGTCCGAAATGAGCCGCGGCGAGATCGACGGCTACACCGAGTTCGTCAAGATCTACGGTGCCAAGGGCCTGGCCTGGATCAAGGTCAATGACATCACCAAGGGCCGCGACGGCTTGCAAAGCCCCATCGTCAAGAACATCCATGACGCGGCGATTGCGGAAATCCTCAAGTGCACCGGGGCCCAGAACGGCGACATCCTTTTCTTCGGCGCCGACAAGGCCAAGGTCGTCAACGACAGCATCGGCGCGTTGCGCCTCAAAGTCGGCCACAGCGAATTCGGCAAGAAAACCGGCCTCTTCACCAAGGGCTGGAAGCCGCTGTGGGTGGTGGATTTCCCGATGTTTGAATTTGACGAGGAAGGCCAGCGCTGGAGCGCCGTGCATCATCCGTTTACCGCACCCAAAGACGGGCACGAAGACTGGATGGACACCGACCCGGGCCGTTGTATTGCCAAGGCATACGACATGGTTCTCAATGGCTGGGAGCTGGGCGGTGGCTCGGTCCGTATCCACCAGGCGGACGTGCAGAGCAAGGTCTTCAATGCCCTGAAGATCGGACCGGAGGAAGCGCAGCAGAAGTTCGGCYTCCTGCTGGACGCATTGCAGTACGGCGCACCGCCCCACGGCGGCCTGGCCTTCGGCCTGGATCGCATCGTCACCATGATGACAGGCGCCGACTCGATCCGCGACGTGATCGCTTTTCCGAAAACCCAGCGCGCCCAGGATTTGCTCACGCATGCCCCGAGCCCGGTGGACGAAAAGCAGTTGCGCGAACTGCACATCCGCCTGCGTAATCCACAGCCCGTCTAAAACGGCGCGCTATGCCCGCCAGCCGGAAGGGGGACACCTTGAAACCTTTCAAGATCCCCGAGTCTGTGCTGGTCGTTATTCACACACCGCAGCTGGACGTGCTGCTGATCGAGCGCACCGACAACCCTGGGTTCTGGCAGAGCGTCACGGGCTCCAAAGACACGGCGGGCGAACCCTTGCTGCAGACCGCGGTGCGCGAGGTGCTGGAAGAGACCGGCATCGCAGCCGCGCCCGGCCAGTTTCGCGACTGGGGCCTGTCCAACGTCTACGAGATTTATCCAGTCTGGCGAGCCAGGTATGCGCCCGGCATCACCCACAACACCGAACATGTCTTCAGCCTGTGTTTGCCCCAGGCCTGCGATGTAAAGCTCAGCCCCAGGGAGCACACCGCCTGGCAATGGCTGCCGCACTACGCCGCTGCCGACCTGTGTTTTTCCCCTTCGAATGCGGAAGCGGTGCTCCTCCTGCCGAAATTCATGGCTTGAGCCGCGCAGCGCGCAGGCGCAACACTTTGTGAGTTTGGCGTCTCACTGGATTGGCAAACACCGGCCAGTCGGTTCAAATGGAATGGACCTTCCCGTCAACTCTCCATACTTCCAGGAAAAAAAGCCGCTGGCCATGTTTCCACTCCACAAGTCCGGTGCGTTGCAGTTGCTCCAGGGCGGCCGGGATTTTTTCCCCGCACTCGTCAAGGCCCTTGATGCGGCGCAGACCTGGATTCAGCTGGAAACCTATATTTTTGATTTCAACGGTGCCGGCGCGGATGTCGCCGAAGCACTGGTTCGCGCGGCCCTGCGCGGCGTCACAGTGCAGGTGCTGGTCGACGGCATAGGCACCGGTCCTCTTCCTGCCGAGTGGCGCGAAAAATTCGCGGCGTCGAAAGTCGACTGGTGCGTGTACTCGCCCTTGGGGACGGGCCTGAGCCGTCTGGGCCTGCTGCTGCCCGAGCGCTGGCGCCGGCTGCACCGCAAGCTCTGCGTGGTGGACCAGCACACGGTGTTTTGCGGCGGCATCAATGTGCTCGATGATTTCTACGATCCCAACCACGGGGAGCTCCAGACTCCGCGCGTCGATTTCGCCGTGGCTGCCACCGGCCCGCTGGCGGAGGAGGCCGCCGATGCCATGGCGCTGCTGTGGTGGCGTGTGCAGGCCGGTTACAGCGCGCGGCAGCGCCACATGGCTGCCGCATGGGAAAAGTTCAGGGCGGCGGGGTACGGCGGGCGCACTGGCACCACATCGCTCGTGGTGGGTAACGGGTCTGGCGTTGCCGGCCCCAAGGCGGCGCTGATCCTGCGCGACAACTTGCGTAACCGTAGCAGCATCGAGCGCGCCTATCGCAGGGCCATTGGCAAGGCACACCGGGAAATCATCATTGCCAACGCCTATTTTCTGCCGGGCGGCAAGCTGCGGCGCGCCCTCATCGGGGCGGCCAGGCGCGGTGTGCGTGTCACCTTGCTGCTGCAGGGGCGCTACGAGTACTTCATGCAATACCATGCGGCCCGGCCCTTCTATGGCGCCTTGCTGGAGGCCGGCGTGGAAATCCATGAATACGAGGCCGGTTTCCTGCACGCCAAGGTGGCTGTGGTGGACGGGCATTGGGC